>JBCNOJ010000162.1:0-9595 GCA_039593925.1 Acidovorax sp. | reverse complement strand
ACCTGCTGAATTCGCTGGGGGGCGGCGGCAGTAGCGCAGGCGGCATCCTGGGTGCCGTCACCGGCCAGGGCGGCAATGCGGCGCAGGGCGATGACCTGGTCAGCATGCTCAGCCGGTCGGTGGAAAGCATCGACGAGCCACGCGAGATCCAGATCGGCCGCCAGCTGGCCGCTGTGCTGCTGGGCAGCAAGCCCCTGCACCCGGACATGGCACTGCAGCGCTACGTGAATCAGTTGGGCCGCTGGATCAGCCTGCAGTCCGAGCGCCCCAACCTGCCCTGGACCTTTGTGGTGCTGGACGACCCGGGATACAACGCATTTGCTGCGCCCGGCGGCTATGTGTTCGTCACAAAGGGGCTCATCGACCGCTGCGCGGACGAGGCCGAACTGGCGGGCATCCTGGCGCACGAGATCATCCACGTGACGGGCAGGCACCACCTGCACGCCATGCGCAAGACAGCGCAGTCGGGCGTGCTGACGCAACTGGTGGCCTCGCAGATCAAGACGAACGCCGTGGGCAACATGGTGGCGTCACAGTTCCTGGCCCTGGGCCGCAACCTGTATGCCCGCGGGCTGGACCAGACAGACGAGTACGAGGCCGACCGCGCCGGTGTAGCGCTGGCCACGCGTGCGGGCTTTGACCCGTATGGCCTAGTCGCAGTGCTGCAGCAGCTGCGCACCGCTACGCCCGACAACCCCATGTTCACCCTGGCCCTGGCCACCCACCCGCCAGCCCAGTCCCGGCTGGACCAACTGGAATTGGCCATGGGCAAGAACCTGGATGGTTTCACCGGTGCAGCACCCGTCACGGTGGCCCAGCGCATGACGACACGCGCGCCTGCCCCAGCGCCCGCGGCAGCAGCCACACCAGCCCCGGCGCCCGCCGCGGCACCCGCTGCTCGCAAGCCACCACCACCCAAGAAGAAAGAAAAAGCCTCCTGAACTCCAGGGGCGCTGAGCTGAACAAGGTGACTGCGGTCACCTTTTCTTTTTTATTTTGGCAGCGCTGTTCAGGCCGGTGGCTGCCGCGGTTTGCGCGTAAAGAAATAGATGCCGGTGACGACCAGGGCCGTGCCCGCCGCCACCCACACCGTGAAGGGTTCGCCCAGGATCAGCACCCCCATGAGGATGGTGGACAGCGGCCCCACCATGCCCGCCTGCGCCGCCATGCCCGCACCAATCCGTTCGATGGCCATCATCACCATGAGCACAGGAACAGCCGTGCACAACGTGGCATTCAGCACTGACAGCCACAGCACCTCGGGCGCCACCGCAGCGGCACTCAGCGGGCGCAGCAACACGAACTGCAGCAGGCAGCACAGGCAAGCCACCGTGGTGGCCAGCCCCACCAGACGCAGCGAGCCCAGGCGCCGCACCAGCTCGCCGCTGTAGACCAGGTACACGGCGTAGGTGGCCGCGCTCATGAACACGAGCAAGGTGCCCCAGGCCACGTTGCTGCCCTGCAAGTTGGCCTCGTGCCCGAACACAAGCATCACGCCGCAGTAGCTGATCACCATGCCCAGCGCCTGGCTCCAGCGAATTCCGTGCCGGTACAACACCCAGCCGAGCACGACCACCAGGGTGGGGTTGAGGTAAAGGATCAGTCGCTCCAGGCTGGCGCTGATGTAAGCCAGCCCGGCGAAGTCGAGAAAGCTGGACAGGTAATACCCGGTGAAACCCAGCCCCAGCACGCCAACCCAGTCCTTGCGGGTGAGCGGGGGCTTGCCGCGGCTGGCCCACCAGGCCATCACGGCAAAGATGGGCAATGCAAACAGCATGCGGTACATGATCAGCGTGACGGCGTCCACGCCGTAGCGGTACGCCAGCTTCACGATGATGGCCTTGCCACTGAAGGCGATGGAGCCGAACAGGGCCAGCATCAAGCCGGATGCTACGTTTTTTCTAGCTGGAAGCGCTTGCTGCGATTGGGCTGAAGGCACTTTTTATTTGAAGAATGGCTGCACGCGGCCAGCGCCATGACCGGCGCCTGGCGGGTGGAGGGTGGCGTGTGTGTTCCGTGTTCGGCGTGGGTCAGGGAAGCGAGTGTGGCACAGGGCTACCGGGCACCGCCATCGGACATCCGGGCGACCGCCCTCGGCATCGGAGATGCCGCAGAACTGCGGCAACGTCCCTGGACGTGCAGGCGTTTTACCGCGCCATGACAGGCTGCTGCCTCACTCACTCATTCATTCGGGCCGCCGGAACACCTTGTGGTGCAAACGGCGCAGCGACCACCACACGCCAACGGCCACCACAGGGATCGCCACGGCGGCTGTGGTCTCGGCAGACAGCGGCCAGCCCAGCTTTTGCGCGCCTTTGGCGAGGTAGCTCACCAGGCCCACGATGTAGTACGTGATGGCCGCCACCGACAAGCCCTCCACCGTGGTCTGCATCTTGAGCTGCAAATCTTGCCGGTGGTTCATGGTGGTGAGCAGAGTCTGGCTGCTTTGCTGCTGCTCAATCTCCACGCGGGTGCGCAGCAGGTTGCTCATGCGCGAGACGCGCTGCGACAGCGCATCCTGCCGCCGAGCGGCCCAGGCGCAGGTGCTGCGCGCGGGCGTCAGGCGCCGGTCCATGAACTCACGAATGGTCTGCATGCCAGCCAGGCGCGACTCGGCAATGTCCTCGATGCGCTTGTCCAGCAATTCGAAGTAGGCGCTGCTGGCCGAGAAGCGCGAGTGGGTGGCTGCGTACTGGCTCTCCACCTGCCCCGCCAGGCGCGTCAGCCGGTCCAGCAACACCGGCTCGGCATCGCGGTTGGCTGTGCGGATGGCGTTGGCCAGCTCGGCCAGTTCGCGTTCGGCAAAGGCCAGCACACTCGCCGCCTCGCGCGCGGCGGGCAGGCCCAGCAAGGCCGCCATGCGGTAGGTCTCGATCTCCAGCAGGCGCTGCACCAGGCGGCCCAGGCGGCGCGGCGTCATGCCGCCAGCCAGCAGCACCATGCGCGAAAAGCCGTCCGCATGGATGGCGAAATCGGTGTAGACCTCGCCATGCCCATCGGCCACGGTGGAAGCCACCAGCGTGTCCTCATGCAGCACGTGCTTGACGAGCGACGCAGAGCCAAAAGTGTGCGTGGGCAGCACCCACAGGTTCAGGCTGCACAGGCATTGGCCGGGCAGCGCGGCCAGCCAGTCGCGCGGCACCGCATCTGCAGCGCTGGCGGGCTCGCGTTCGCCAAACGTTTCGGTCACGACGGGCACCATGAAAGTCCACGAGACAAACTCGGTGTGCAACTCCCAGCGGATTCGGTAGGCACCCAGGTCCATGCGCAGGTGCGTGGTCTGCGCATCGGGCAGCGCCATGTGGTGATCACGCAGCAGCGCCGCGACGTGTGACCGGCTGGCTTCGCGCCCGGCGGCATCTGCCAGCATCACGATGTGGGCGATGGCCAGCGGGGCGGCCATGGCTTCGGGCGGTCGGGCGTGGATCTCGTTGTGCAGCAGGGCCCGTTGGGGGTGCTGCGGGGGATGGACTGGTGTGGGCATGCGGACCTCTGTCCGCGATTGTTACCGTCCGGCGGGCACCGTTGCCCGGTGGCTCGCCAAAAAACAACGGCACCCGAAGGTGCCGTTGTGACGTGCGATTCAGTGAACCGATGGCGCTCAGTCTTCGACGAAGGCTTCCTCGCGCTTGTTCTTCACCGCAGGCAACAGCACGATGATCAGCAACAGTGCAGCCACCGCCAGCAGGCTGGCAGACAGCGGACGGGTAACGAACACGCTCCAGTCGCCGCGCGACAGCAGCAGCGCACGGCGCAGGTTTTCTTCCATCATCGGGCCCAGGATGAAGCCGAGCAGCAGCGGTGCAGGCTCAGTACCCAGCTTGTGGAACAGGTAGCCGATGAAACCGAAGATACCCACCATCCACACATCGAACGTGTTGTTGTTGGTGGAGTACACACCCACCGCGCAGAACAGCACGATGGACGGGAACAGCCAGCGGTAAGGCACGGTGAGCAGCTTGATCCAGATGCCGATCAGCGGCAGGTTCAGGATCACCAGCATGGCATTGCCGATCCACATCGAGGCGATCAGGCCCCAGAACAGGTCTGGGTTGCTCGTCATCACCTGAGGGCCAGGCTGGATGTTGTGGATGGTCATCGCACCCACCATCAGCGCCATCACGGCGTTGGGGGGAATACCCAGCGTCAGCAGCGGGATGAACGAGGTTTGCGAACCCGCGTTGTTGGCCGACTCAGGCGACGCCACACCGCGGATGTTGCCTTGGCCAAATGGCACTTCGCCGGGCTTGAGCTTGGTCTTCTTCTCCAGCGTGTAGGCCGCAAAAGCTGCCAGCAACGCGCCGCCACCTGGCAGGATACCCAGGGCCGAACCCAGAGCCGTACCGCGCAAAATGGCGGGCGCCATGCGCTTGAAGTCTTCCTTGGTGGGGAACAGGCCCTGCACCTTGGCCGTGAACACTTCGCGGTCTTCTTCAGGGCGCGAGAGGTTGGCAATGATTTCGCCGTAGCCGAACACGCCCATGGCAATGGTCACGAAGCCGATACCGTCGGTCAGCTCAGGAATGTCGAAGCTGTAGCGCGCCACACCCGAGTTCACGTCGGTACCCACCAAGCCCATCAGCAGACCCAGAACGATCATGCCCACGGCCTTGAGCAGCGAGCCGGAGGCCAGCACCACGGCGCCGATCAGGCCCAGCACCATCAGCGAGAAGTACTCGGCAGGGCCGAACTTGAAGGCCACTTCGGTCAACGGAGGTGCAAAGGCCGCCAGGATCAGCGTACCCACGCAGCCCGCGAAGAACGAGCCAATACCCGCCGCTGCCAGCGCCGGCCCCGCTCGCCCTTTTCGCGCCATCTGGTAGCCGTCGATCACGGTCACCACCGACGAGGATTCGCCTGGCAGGTTCACCAGAATGGCGGTGGTGGAACCACCGTATTGCGCGCCGTAATAGATACCGGCCAGCATGATCAGCGCCGACACGGGAGGCAGCGCGTAGGTGGCGGGCAGCAGCATGGCGATGGTGGCCACAGGGCCGATGCCAGGCAGCACACCGATCAGCGTGCCCAGCAGGCAGCCGACGAAACAGTAGATAAGGTTCTGAAAGGTGAAGGCAACGCCAAAACCAATCGAGAGGTTATTGATGAGATCCATGGGAGTGCTCTTGTTCTCTTGTCGTTGTTCTTAGCCAGCAATGAAGCTCGGCCACACCGGGAACTGGAGCTTGAGCGCCCAGACGAATGCCACGTAGCTGCCGACGGCAAGAATGGTGGCCAGAACGAAGGATTCCTTGACCTTGAATTCCGAGCCCGCCATGCCAGCGATGAAAGTCAATGCGTAGATGGCAACAATCAGCCCCATGGCCGGAACGCCCAGACTGGGCAAGCCTGCAAGCAGAATGCCGAAGGCGAAGTTGGAGGCCAGAATGAAGAACAAGGGCTTCCAAGCCCACTTGCCGATCTTTTCGCCGTCAGCGGTTTCCACCGTGACGGCCTTGAACATGATCACGGCACCGATCAAGGCCAGCAAAATGCCCAGCATCAGTGGAAAGTAGCCGGGGCCCATGCGGGCGCCATTACCAACGTTGTACGTGGTGGCACCCCACGCAAACGCCCCTCCGACGCCCATGAACATGAGGCCGGAAAAAAAGTCTTTTTGACTCTTGATTTTCACGAATTGTCTCCTTTGGGGGGAATCACGAATGCGCGATTGTGGGGGCAAGGATTGCGTTTTCGGATGTGGATTCCACCTACATCCGGTAACGCCTGGCCCGCCACTTTTGCGCGCAGTCGCGAAGGAGACTCGCCGCAGATGCGGCTATCCGTGCTCCAGCGGCGGGGTGGCTGCCACCACTTCTTCCAGCGTCGTGAGCCCTTCGGCCACGCGCAGAGCACCTGCCAGCCGCAGCGGCCGCATCCCGTCCGACACGGCCTGACGGCGCAGGGAGTCGATGGAAGGCGCCTGGGTGATCTTGTCCTTGAGCGCCTCGGTCACCGTCAACAGTTCATACAGTCCCATGCGCCCGCGGTAACCGCTCATGCGGCAGTCCACGCAGCCTACCGGTTTGTAGGGCTGATAGGCGCCATTGATCTTCCAGGGCTTGACCACCTCGGTCAGCGTTTCGCGCGCAGCGGCTTCGTCCTTTTGTTTGCACTGCTTGCACAGGGTGCGCACCAGGCGCTGTGCCAGCACGCCCAGCAGTGTGGCGTTGATGAGGTATGAGGGCACGCCCAACTCCATCATGCGGGTGATGGCCGAGGGCGCATCGTTGGTGTGCAGCGTGGAGAACACCAGGTGACCCGTGAGAGCCGCCTGGATCGCCATCTCGGCCGTCTCCAGGTCGCGGATTTCGCCCACCATGATGATGTCGGGATCCTGCCGCATGAGGGCGCGCAGGCCTTCGGCAAAGTTGAAATCGAGCTGTGGCTGCACCTGCGTCTGGTTAAAGCTGGGCTCGATCATTTCGATCGGGTCTTCCACGGTGCTCACGTTGACCTCTTCCGTGGCCACGCGCTTGAGCGTGGAGTACAGCGTGGTGGTCTTGCCCGAGCCCGTGGGCCCGGTCACCAGGATGATGCCGTGCGGGCGCTTGACCAGAGCTTCCCAACGCTGCGCATCGTGCTGCGCAAAGCCCAGTGCATCCAGGTCTTTCACCGCGTTGTCGGGGTCGAAGATCCGCATCACCATCTTTTCGCCGAAGGCGGTGGGCAGCGTTGAAAGCCGCATTTCCACCTCGTCGCCGCGCTGGTTGCGCGTCTTGATACGGCCGTCCTGCGGGCGCCGCTTTTCCACCACGTCGATGCGGCCCAAGAGCTTGATGCGCGAGACCATGGCGTTGTGCACACCCATGGGCATCTGGTAGACCGGATGCAGCACGCCGTCGATGCGAAAGCGGATCACACCCTGCTCGCGTCGCGGCTCCAGGTGGATGTCGCTGGCGCGCTGATCGAAAGCGTATTGCCACAGCCAATCCACCACCTTGACCACGCCCTGGTCGTTGGCGTCGAGCTGCTTGTTGCTCTTGCCCAGCTCCACCAGTTGCTCAAAGCTGCTGCCGCTGGAGGCACCGCCCGCCTTCTGCGCTGCACGCACGGATTTGGCCAGCGCAAAAAACTCGGCCGTGAAGCGGTGGATGTCCTTGGGATTGGCCACCACACGCCGCACCGTGCGGCGCGACTGGCGTTCCACCTCGGACACCCAGTCGTCGATGAAGGGCTCGGCCGTGGCCACCACCACCTCCTTGGTGGTCACCTGCACCGGCAGCACCTTGTGCCGCTCGGCATAAGTGGCGCTCATGGTGTCGGCCACGCGGCCCACATCCACCTTTAAAGGGTCGATGCGCAGGTACTGCAGCCCGGCACGCCCTGCCAGGTATTCGGACAGCGCTTCGATGTCCAGCGGCTTGCCGTCGCTGGCGCGCTCCATGGCCACGCTGGCCAGGCGCACCAGTGCATGCTGCGAGCTCTCTGCCTGCGAGCAGCGCGCGATGGTGCGCTTGGCCTCGTCCTGGGAGATAACGCCGTCTTCGCTGAGCCACTCCACCATGCGGCGCCAGTCCACCGGGCCGACATACGGCTTGGCGGGTGCACGCAGATCGGGTCCGGGCGGGCTTGTCGTCTTCATCACTACCTTTCAGGAATGGGCCGGTGCGCTCACGGCGACACCGGTTTGAACACGCGCAGCCATTTGGTGGCCGGCAGGCCCCAGCGCTCCTGGATGACTTCGGCCTGGGCTGCGAGCACGGCGCGTTTGGGGCGGCTGGGCGTGCGCTGCGCCAGCACCACGGTGTTGCCTTCACGCGTGGGCTTGAAGGCCCACAGGGCATCTTCGCCAAACGCCTCGGCCATGCTCTTGAGGCTGCGGTCAAAACTGGAGGCGCAGCCAAACAGGTTGACCGTCATGCACCCTGTGTCCGACAGCAGCGCACGGCAGTCGGCATAGAATTCCGCGCTGTCCAGCACGGGCGCTGCGGCCTCGTGGTCATACAGGTCCACCGCCAGCGCATCCACAGTGCCCAGCCACATGGGGTTGCGGATCTCCTGCGCCGCATCGGCCAGCACCACGCGCAGCTTGGGGCCGTCGGGCGGCAGCTTGAACCACTGGCGGCACACGGCCACCACCTGCGGGTTGAGTTCGATGGCGGTGGTGCACACACGCAGCTTCTTGTGGCAGAACTTGGAGATGGCGCCGGCCCCCAGGCCCAGCTGCATGGCGTGGCCTTTGGACACGGCCGCCAGGTCGGCAAACAGCAGCCAGGCCATCATGCGCTGCACGTACTCCAGCTCCAGCTCAAAGGGCTCGGCCACACGCATGGAACCTTGAATCCAGGGCGTGCCCAGGTGCAGGTGGCGCACCTCGCCATCGTCCGACACGCTGACTTCGGGAAGCTCGGCGGCGCGGTTGTTTTTCTTTCGGGTTGTCGTCATTCCTACCAATCAAAGCAGGCCGTGGGCTGCCATCAGCGCGGCCCAGGCGTCCAGTTTGCGATCAAAGCTCCAGGAGGCATTGGCCGGGCTGGTCGACGGCAGGCGCACGGATTCGATCCGCGCACCACCCACAGGCGACGGGCTCGCACCATACGCCTGCCATGGCGGTTGCGCCAAGTCCTGCACCTGCAGGCTTGCCTGCACGGCCTTGGCGTGCTTGAAGCTTTCACCGCCATTGTGCGCAACCGCGCTGAGCTGGGGGCACTGCCCGTGCAAGCGGGCGAAGTCGTTCACCTCGGGGTTGCGGATGCTGGTGTCCAGGCTGCCCTCGCGTTCGCAGCTGGCATACACATCCCACAGGCCCAGCCGACGCTCCAGCAGCCATGCGCACCGCGCCTCATAGCCGCCGGGCCCCGAGGGTGGCAAGGGATGTTGGGGCCACAGCGCCTGCAGAATTTTCCAGAAGTGGTTCTGGGGATGCGCGTAATACTGCCGCGCCCGCAACGATGCGGCGCCCGGAAAGCTGCCAAGGATGAGCACCACCGTCTGGGCCGAGGCCACCGGCGGTAACCCCTGCAGGCGCTGCGCGGGCTCCGGGCCCCGCGACGCTGGGAACAGGGCCGGTGCCCGAGGGGCCTTGGGTTCGTCACTCATGGGGCGATTCTGCGTGCAAACCTGGGCAGCATTTCGCAGTTCTTCAAAAAAATGTGAGCATCCAGCGCAAGCTGGAAAAGCGCTGGAGGGCAATTTCGCTCATATTCTTCAAGAGCGACCCTTCACGAGAGCATGGAGACGGGGCAGCGCCGCCAAGGCGTTGGCCGTGGTGGAGGCGGCTACATCCGCCAGCGGCTGGCCGCGCACTTCCGCCACGGCCTGCGCGATGCGTGGCAGCTCGACCGGTGCGTTGCGCCCTTGCGGCTGTCCGGCCGCGCGCTGCTCGGCCGTGGTGTACAACCAGTGGGGTGGAATGTCGGGAGCGTCGGTTTCCATCACCAGCGCGTCGGGCGGCAACTCTGCGGCTAGGCGGCGCAGTTGCAAGGCGCGCTCATACGTCAGGGCGCCGCCGAACCCCAGCTTGAAACCCATGCCGATGAAAGCCTGCGCCTGCTGCAGGCTGCCGTTGAACGCATGGGCGATGCCGCCCCGCACCGGCAGCTCGCGCAGGCCCTTGAGCAGTTTGTCGGCCGAGCGCCGCACATGCAGGATCACC
>JBCNOJ010000161.1:0-9641 GCA_039593925.1 Acidovorax sp. | reverse complement strand
CGCCTTTTTCGACAAGCGCAGCAAGTTCGTGCACTACCGCCCGCGCACGGCCGTGCTCAACAACCTGGAGTTCGACCACGCAGACATCTTTGACGACCTGGCCGCCATCGAAAGGCAGTTTCACCACCTCGTGCGCACGGTGCCGCCTTCGGGCCGCGTGGTGACCAACGGGCTGGAGGAAAGCCTGGCCCGGGTGCTGCACGCGGGCTGCTGGAGCGAGGTGACCAGCTTCGGCGCCACGGTGAGCGACTTCAGCGCGCAGGGCGAGCCCCAGGCGTTTGACGTGCTGCACCACGGCCAGCCCGTGGCGCGCGTGGAGTGGGCACTGACCGGCCAGCACAACCAGCTCAATGCACTGGCCGCCATCGCCGCCGCCCACCATGTGGGCGTGAGTCCAGCCGAGGCGGCGGCCGCGCTCAGCGCGTTCCAGAATGTGAAGCGGCGCATGGAACTGCGCGGCACCGTCGCCGGCGTGGCGGTGTACGACGACTTCGCCCACCACCCCACGGCCCTGCGCACCACGCTCGATGGGCTGCGCCGCAGTCTTGGAGCCAGCGCGCGCATCCTGGCGGTGTTCGAGCCCCGCAGCAACACCATGAAGCTGGGCTCCATGAAGAGCCAGTTGCCCTGGGCTTTGGAGCCCGCCGATCTGGTGTTCTGCCACACCGCGGGGCTGGACTGGGATGCCGCACAGGCGCTCGCTCCGCTGGGTGTGGGCCCAGGCCAGCGCGCGCAGACTGCGCCGGACATCGACACGCTGGTGAAACAGGTGGTGCTGGCTGCCCAACCGGGCGACCATGTGGTGTGCATGAGCAACGGCGGCTTTGGCGGCATCCACGCCAAGCTGCTGCAGTTACTTCAAAAAGTATAGCTGCCAGCGCTTTCTGGATAAGCGCTGGCAGCTATTTTCATCTAAATTTCAGTTTAGAACGAAACGGCCATGGCCTCCGCGTCAACCCGCACCACGGGCTTGGCCAGGGCCGCACTGGCCGCGCGCGCGAAGTTGCGGGACCAGTCCGGGTCGGCCAGCAGCTTGGCACCGGCAGCGCGGGCCACGGTCAGCACCTTGTCGGCCAGCAGCACTTTTCCACTGGCACGCAGGGGCTCGCAGTCGAGTGTGGTGAACTGATCGTCCAGCCAGCGGCGCCCCTCCTCGTGCCCCATGGGCTCAACGCCCTTCAGGTCAAAACGGAACTCTTGATGCCCGGCCAACCGGACCGACACTTCGCTGTGCATGGTGAACCCTTTCTGTGCTTTAGCCCCCGACCGCGGCTGCCAGCAGGTTGGCGCGCTGCGGGCAGGGAGACAGCGCCAGTTTAGGCGCTCAGCGCGCGGCGCGCCTTGACGGCGTCCGACAACTCGGCCAGCGCCACGAGCGAAGGGTCCCAGCCCAGGCAGGCATCGGTGATGCTCTTGCCGTATTCCAGCGCCGTCGGGTCGTCCTTGCCCGGGGTGAACTTCTGCGCACCGGCCGTCAGGTGGCTTTCGATCATCAGGCCGAACACGCTGCGCGAGCCGCTGGCAATCTGCCCGGCCAAATCGCGCGCCACGTCCAGCTGCTTTTCATGCTGCTTGCTGCTGTTGGCGTGGCTGCAGTCCACCATCAGCGTGGCGGGCAGCTTGGCGGCCTCCAGGTCCTTGCAGGCAGCGGCCACGCTGGCCGCGTCGTAGTTGGGCGCCTTGCCACCACGCAGGATCACGTGGCAATCCTTGTTGCCGCTGGTGTTGACGATGGCCACCTGGCCATTCTTGTGCACCGACAGGAAGTGGTGGCCGCGGCTCGCGGACTGGATCGCGTCGGTGGCAATGCGGATGTTGCCGTCCGTGCCGTTCTTGAAGCCGATGGGCGCGGAGATGCCCGATGCCAGCTCACGGTGCACCTGGCTTTCGGTGGTGCGCGCGCCAATGGCACCCCAGCTGATGAGGTCGCCGATGTACTGGGGCGAGATCACGTCAAGGAACTCGCTGCCTGCGGGCATGCCCAGGCGGTTGATGTCGATGAGCAGCTGGCGCGCGATGCGCAGGCCTTCGTCGATGCGGTAGCTCTCGTCCAGATAGGGGTCGTTGATCAGGCCCTTCCAGCCCACGGTGGTGCGGGGCTTTTCGAAGTACACGCGCATCACGATCTCCAGCGTGTCCTTGTACTGCTCACGCACGGCCTTGAGGCGGCGGGCGTATTCCAGCGCGGCAGCCGGGTCGTGGATCGAGCAAGGGCCGATGACCACCAGCAGGCGGTCGTCCTGACCGGCCATGATGTTGTGGATGTTCTTGCGGGTTTGCGTGATCAGCGTCTCGACCGGCGTGCCGCCGATCGGGAAGAAGCGGATCAGGTGCTCGGGAGGAGGCAACACGGTGATGTCCTTGATGCGTTCGTCGTCGGTCTGGCTGGTTTTGTCGACGCTGCGGTACCAGGCATCGCTGGTGGGGGTGTTGGAGACCGTCATGGTTGCTTCCTCGTGGTGTCGGTGATGAATTGAAGAATGGAAAAAGGGAGGGCAGAAAAACAAAAACCGCCGGGCTTTGCAGCGTCGGCGGTTGGTATGGGGAGGTTGTGTGTGCTTGCGCGTTTTCCTCTCATCCGCCGGGGACCGAGATAAAAAACCAAAAATAAAACGCGCTGCGAACTTGCATGGCAGTCAATGTAGCACAGGAGTGCGGCAGTGCAGCAAGCCCGGCATGTTGCGATTGCACGACACTAAGGCACGCCCGACGGGCATGCGCGGCAGGCCGTTCAGGCCTTGCCGGCCCCCAGCCAGGCCCGAATCCGCTGCAGCACCGTGCGCTTGGGCTGTGGTGGTGCTGCCTCCTGCAATTCACTTGCGGGCTCGCTCTGGTGCTCGTACATGTCGATGAGCAACAGCGCCTCGCCCAGCGTGCGCCAGGCCAGCAGCTCAAACTGATCGAAGCTGGCGCTTTCGCGCGGGCTGCGCTGTTCCAGCATTTGTTGCCAGTGGGCGATGGCGTTGCGCAGTTCGCGCAGCGCGCGCTGGTAGGCACCAAACTCGTACAGCGCATGCCAGGCCGAGCCCAGGCCGGTGAGCAGCAACTGGTGTTCGCGCGCGCAGTGCGAAAGGCTGAGCACGCGACGCGCAATGGCGCCGCTGTCGGTGCTGGTGCGGCGCACGCGCACGGCCTCGTCGATCTGTGTTGACAGCGCGCTCAGGCTGTCGCGCAACTGGCGCGAGTCCTCGTCGGCCACGCCTTCGCGCAAAAAACGGCTGATGTCGCCAAACGACTGGAGCGTCAGCAACTGACTGGGGCGCGTGACAGACATGGTGCCGCCCATTGTGCGCTGCCTCGCGGGCTGCGCAAGCCATTCAGATGGCTGAAAAAGCGGGAGAGAGGTGGCCCAGCTCTCCCTACACCACGACGCCCCTCGGTGGTGCTGGTCAGGCCGTTCCGCCCACCGTGAGGCCTTCGATGCGCAGCGTGGGCTGGCCCACGCCCACAGGCACGCTCTGGCCTTCCTTGCCGCAGGTGCCCACGCCGCTGTCCAGGCGCATGTCGTTGCCGATCATGGTGACCTTCTTGAGCGACTCGGGACCGCTGCCGATGATGGTGGCACCCTTGACCGGGTACTGGATCTTGCCGTTTTCCACCCAGTAGGCTTCGCTGGCCGAAAACACGAACTTGCCGGAGGTGATGTCCACCTGCCCGCCACCGAAGTTGCTGGCGTACAGGCCCTTCTTGATGCTGGCGATGATCTCCTGCGGGTCCTTGTCGCCACCAAGCATGTAGGTGTTGGTCATGCGCGGCATGGGGATGTGCGCATAGCTCTCGCGCCGGCCATTGCCGGTGGGCGCCACGCCCATCAGGCGCGCGTTCATCGAATCCTGGATGTAGCCCTTGAGAATGCCGTCCTCGATCAGCACATTGCGCTGGCTGGCATGGCCTTCGTCATCCACGTTCAGCGAGCCGCGGCGGTCGGCGATGGTGCCGTCGTCCAGCACCGTCACGCCCTTGGCCGCCACGCGCTGGCCGATGCGGCCGCTGAACGCGCTGGAGCCCTTGCGGTTGAAGTCGCCTTCCAGCCCGTGGCCGATGGCCTCGTGCAGCAGAATGCCGGGCCAGCCCGAGCCCAGCACCACGGTCATCTCGCCAGCAGGCGCGGGGCGCGACTCCAGGTTGACCAGTGCGGCATTCACCGCCTCATCGACATACTTGCCCATCTGCTCGTCGTCGAAATAGGCCAGGCCAAAACGGCCGCCGCCGCCGGCCGAACCCATTTCGCGGCGGCCGTTCTGCTCGGCGATCACCGTGACCGACAGGCGCACCAGCGGCCGCACGTCGGCCGCCAGCGTGCCGTCCGCACGCGCCACCAGCACCACGTCGTATTCGCTGGCAAGGCCTGCCATGACCTGCGCCACACGCGGGTCCTTGGCGCGGGCGCGTTGCTCCAGCTTTTCCAAAAGGGCCACCTTGGCCGTGCTGTCGAGCGAGGCGATCGGGTCGACACCGGGGTACAAGCTGCGGCCAGCCGCTACTTTTTTAGGAGCAACCCGCGCTTTACCTGCTTGCGCTGCAGCCGAAATTGACCGCACAGTGCGGGCTGCATCCAGCAGCGAAGCCTCCGAAATGTCGTCGGAATACGCAAAGGCTGTTTTCTCGCCGCTCACCGCGCGCACACCCACACCCTGGTCGATGCTGAACGAGCCGGTCTTGACGATGCCTTCTTCCAGGCTCCAGCCTTCGCTGCGCGTGTACTGAAAGTACAGGTCTGCGTCGTCCACCTGGTGCGTGCGGATCTCGCTCAGGGCACGGGCGAGATGGCTTTCATCCAGGCCGAAGGGGGTCAGCAGCAGTTCGCGGGCAACATCGATGCGCTGGCTGGTGGCCGCGCGCTGGGGCGCGGCAGTGGTGGGGCGAAAAGTCATCCGGGCATTTTAGGCGCGTGCCCACACCCTGGCAGGCGCAGGGACGTATGCCCGGCGGGCAGACCGGCGAGCTGATCCAGGCGAAGGCCAACGCTTGCGCCCTACAACGCGGGCCGCGCGTCCTTGGCGTCCTGCTTCTGCGCCCGAGCCACGGACATCAGGATGCCCAGCGCCAGCCCCAGTGTCACCATGGCCGTGCCGCCGTAGCTGATGAAAGGCAGCGGCACGCCCACGACGGGAAGGATGCCGCTGACCATGCCCATGTTCACGAACGCGTAGGTGAAGAAGATCATCGACACCGCACCCGCCATCAGGCGACCAAAGAGGCTGTTGGCCCCTGCAGCAATGGCCAGCCCGCGCCAGACCAGCAAAATGAACGACACCACCAGAAAGAGGTTGCCCGCCAGCCCGAACTCTTCGGAATACGCCGCAAAAATGAAGTCGGTGGTGCGCTCGGGGATGAATTCGAGGTGGGTCTGCGTGCCGGCCATGAAGCCCTTGCCCCACACACCACCCGACCCAATCGCGATCATCCCCTGGATGATGTGAAACCCCTTGCCGAGCGGATCGCGCGTGGGGTCCAGCAAGGTGCAAATGCGTTGCTGCTGGTAATCGTGCAGCACCACCCAGCGAACACCGTCCGCGCACCACTGGTCACCCATCATCACCAAAATCAGGATGCCCGCCCCGCCAATGAGCACCGGTGGCAGCACCAGCTTCCATGACAGGCCCGCAAAAAAAATGACCGACAGGCCCGCCGCCAGCACCAGCAGCGAGGTGCCCAGGTCAGGCTGTTTCATGATCAGGCCCACGGGCATGGCCAGCAGCAGCCCCGCAGCCGCAAAGTCCAGGGGCCGCAAGGTGCCCTCGCGCTTTTGAAACCACCACGCCAGCATGAGGGGTGTGGCGATCTTGAGAATCTCGCTGGGCTGGATGACGATGCCGACGTTGATCCAGCGCTGCGCCCCCTTCTTGGTGATGCCGAACAGCGCCACGGCCACCAGCAGAGCCACCCCTACAGCGTAAAGCGGAACCGCAAACGCCATGATCTTTTGCGGCGGCACCTGGGCCACCATGAACAGGATGGCCCCCGCGATCAACATGTTGCGCCCGTGGTCCATGAAGCGGGTGCCGTGGTCATACCCAGAGGAATACATCGCCACCAGCCCGGCGCCCGCCAGCAGCAGCACCACCAGCAACAGCGGCAGGTCAAAACCGCGGAAAAGCGGGACAAAACGCTGCCCAAGGGTGGGCTTTTCAAATACAACGGCCATCCCGCGATTATCGGGCCCCGCCGCACGGCGGGCGCTCAACCCGCCTGGCGGAAGGCCATCACAGCCTGGTTGCGCAGGGTGCGCAGCAGGCCTAGGGCCTTGTCGTCCACCACGATGCCCCCGGCGGCAGACTGGTCGGCATAGATCAGCGCAAACGTCTGCCCCTTGATTTGCAGCGGCAACAGCAAAAACGACGGCGCGTTGAGCCCCGTGCGGTACCAATCTGGGAGCCGGGCCTGAAGACGGGGGTCGGTGGTGTCGTTGATGAGGGTGTCGGCACCACGCAGGCACACGGCAGCAAACAGATCGCCCTGTGCTTTAAGGGGCACCCTCATGGCGCGCACCGCTGCCTCGCTGCCCTCGCCCAGGCCGAAGCGGCCAGTCAGCACCTGGGTTTTGGCTTCGCGCAGGCAAAACACCATGCGCCGAAAACCCAGCGCGCGGAACATGGTCTCCAGGATCATGCGCAACACGTCGTTGAGCTGAAAGCTTTCCACCATGGCCTGCGTGACGTCCTGGATGCCCGCAGCGAGCACTTCATTGACCTGCGCCACCGACACGGCGCCGCCCGCCTGGGACGGGAGCACGGCGGGCAGCGGAGCGGTGTCGGTAGCGCGCAATTCGTGGTGGTCCAGTGCATCGTCCGAAGCGGCGGCCTCACCTTCTGGCGGGGGCAGCGTCAACAGCCGGGCGGCTGGCGTGCCGGGTTCCACATGCAGTTCCAGCGCCTCGGCCAGCGCCACCAGCTTGTGGCGAGCCCTCAGTGTGGCCTCCGCGATCGCCGGGCCCGACAGCGCCAGGGGGCGCACATAGCGGGCAGCGATCTCGGCCAGCCGCGCTTCCTGCTGGGCGGGCTCGTTCCACAGCAGGGCACTGGCGAATTCATTCGCCGCCCTGGCCGCCCAGCGCAACCGCTCCACGCCTTGCTCGGGCGGCCGCTGCATGGGCGAGCCCAGCGGCTTGCGCATACAGCGCTGCAGGCTCTCGGGCAGTTCCCAGACACGGGCCACCCCCACGCCCAGGTCTTCGAAACCCAGCCCCAGCACCTGCAATGCAGCAGCTTCCTCGCCCCCCTCCAGCCGACCGGACGCGACCAGATCGCGCACTTCGCGGGCTTCTTCCGGGAAATAGAACTCGCACAGCATGCGGCCCAGGTTCTGAAACATGGCGCCGATGAAAGCCTCTTCCGACGCCTGCGCGGTGGCACACAGCTCAGACGCCACCGACCCGGCCATCATGGCGCGCAGGAACTCCTCGCGCATCTGGCTGGCGTGCTGCCTGTCCTGCAGGTGGTCCAGCAGCACCAGGCTCAATGCCATGTTGCGCACCGCGTTGAAGCCCACCAGGCTCACCGCGCGTGAGACCGTGCTGATGGTGCCCCGGCTGGCATGGGCGTAGTGCACGCTGTTGACCAGGCGCAGCAGCTTGTTGGTCAGTGCCACATCCTTGAGGATTTCGTGCGTGAGATCGCTGATGCTGTCGTCCTCCGAATTGGCCACGCGCTGGATGCGGGCCACGGAGTCGGACAAGGCCGGAAAATCGCTCTTGTGCCGCATGCGGCGCAGCAAAAAATCGAGCGTGGCGTTGCTCGACGCGGTGGGCGCACTGCCGGGAGCCGCCCAGGCACGCAGGGCATCCCGAAACTCCGCCGCCGACGCATAGCGCTGGCCAGGGTCGTGCGCCATGCCGCGCTGCAGAATGGCCCGCAGGCCGTCGTCTACGCCTTGGCCCAGGTCATCGGGCAGCTCCCATTCTTCTTGGGCCACATGGTTCTGCGACTGCAATGAGCCTTGCGGGCGGAGCAATGAACGCCCGCTGAGCATTTCCACCAGCACCAATGCCGCCGAGTACACGTCCATGGCCGGCGCGGGGGCTGCGCCCTCGGCCGCCTCGGGGGCCAAGTAGGCCGGGCTGCTGCTGACCGTTTGCGCCCCGGGCAACTGCTGCACCGGCGCCGCGAGACCAAAGTCCATCACCCGCGCGTGGCGCTGGGCATCGACCATGATGTTGGAGGGCTTCAGGTCGCGGTGCACGATGCCCGCCTGGTGCGCGGCCTCCAGGCCTTCCAGCACGTCGGTCATCAACGCCACGGCATCGTGCGGCGGGCACCGGCCTTGCTGCGCCAGGTGTTCGGCCAGGGTGCGGCCGGGCACATATTCAAAAACGATGTACGGCTGGCGCCCCTGCACATCGGCCTCGAACACCGGCACGATGAATGGGTGTGCGACGCGCCCCACATGGCGCGCCTCGCGCAGCCACTGCTCCAGCACCAAGGGGTCCTGGTCGTCCACTGCGGGCAGGAGCTTGATTGCCACCTCACGCTGGAGCCGGGGGTCTCGCGCCAGCCACACCGAGCCCTGTGCGCCGCGCCCCAACAACCGCAGAAGCTCAAACCGCCCCACTGCGGTGGGCGGCTGGATGGAAGATTCCAGGGCCCGGCGTCTGGCAGAGGAAAGCGGGGCAGAATCGGTCATGGCGGGGGTCCGGGCAGCGGGCCCACAGCGTGGTGCCCATGGAGCCATCCTACGCTGCCGCCATGGCCCGCTACAGCAGTGATTCCCCTCCCCATGACCACAACGCACCTTCTGTATCTGCACGGTTTCCGCTCATCGCCCCAGTCGGCCAAGGCCCGGCAGATGGCCGCGCATGTGGCGCAGCACTACCCGGCCGTGCACTTCTGGTGCCCCCAACTGCCCCCCTCCCCCCAGGCCGCCATGCAGCAGGTGGCGCAGGGCACGGCCGATTGGCCGCGCGAACGCATGGCGGTGATGGGCTCGTCGCTGGGTGGCTTTTATGCCAGCTGGGTGGCACAGCAGGCAGGCTGCCCCAGCGTGATGCTCAACCCCGCCGTCAACCCCGCGCGCGACCTGGAGCGCTACATCGGCGAGCAAACCACTTGGCAGAACCCGCAGGAGCGTTTCTTCTTCCGGCCCGAATACATCGAGGAACTGCGCGCGCTGGCCACCGCGGGCCGCCCGGCGGCTGCGCCGGAGCTGGTCATCATCGCCCAGGGCGATGAGCTGCTGGACTGGCGCGAAATGGCAGGCCGCTACCCAGAGGCGCGGCAGATCGTGCAGCCGGGCGGCGACCACGCCCTCAGCAATTTTGGTGACTACCTTCCCGCCATCACCGAATTTCTGGCGCTGGATCGGTCACCGCGCAGGGGTTGATGCACCGCTGTCACCGGCCGTGGCCTTCCAGCGCGCGTAGTCGTCGGGGTAAGCCAGCCGGTAGCGCTTCAGGTGAAACGCGGCTTGGTCGTCGTCGCCCAGCATCACTGCGCTCTCAATCACCATCTGGATGACCCTCGGCTCGGGCGAATAGTGCAGAAGATCTCTGGCCATGCGGTTCAGGCGCTGCGCATTGGCAGGGTTCAACGCAGCGGTGGTCAACTGCGCAAACTCCAACTGGCTTGTGAACAGCACCGAGCCTGTGACCTTGGACTGGACGTTGTCCCGGTACGCAGCGGCCCGGTCCGCGGGCGCCTTGTAAA
>JBCNOJ010000160.1:0-9647 GCA_039593925.1 Acidovorax sp. | reverse complement strand
GCGCCAGCAGCGCTTCGATGTCGGGCACCAACTGCGGGTCGGCCAACTGCGTGGCCGAGAGGTTGACCGACACGAACACATCGCCCAGCGCTGCGCGGTGGGTGGGCGCCTGCCACTGCACCCATTGCTCGCAGGCCTGGTGCAGCACCCAATGGCCGATGGCGCGGATCATGCCGGTCTCTTCGGCGATGGGGATGAACTCGCTCGGCGGAATCTGGCCCAGCGTGGGGTTGTTCCAGCGCAGCAGCGCCTCCACGCCCAGCAGTTGGCCACCCTTGGCGGCCAGGCGGGGCTGGTAGTGCAGGCTGAACTCGTTGCGCTCCAGCGCGCGGCGCAGGTGCTGCTCCACCGTCTGGCGCGCCAGCGCACGCCGGTCGGTCTCGATGGAGTAAAAGCGGGCCATGTCGCGGCCGGTGGTCTTGGCTTCGTACATGGCTGCATCGGCGCGGCGCATGAGTTCGTCGATGTCGCTGCCGTCCTCCGGGTACACCGCAATGCCCACGCTGCACGAGACGTTCAGTTCGTGCCCCTCCACCGGGTGGCTCTGTCGGATGAGCGGGATCAGGCGGCGCTCCACCAGCTGCTGCACATCCTCGCGCCCGGCCACGTCGCGCATGATGACCACGAACTCATCACCGCCCAGGCGGCTCACCGTGTCGCGGCTGCGCACGGCCTGCGTGAGGCGTGCGGCCACCGAGCGCAGTAGCGCATCGCCGATGTGGTGACCCAGCGTGTCATTGATTGATTTGAAGCGGTCCAGGTCGATGAACAGCACGGCCACCTTCTCGCCGGTGATGGGCGCCTGGGCCAGCGCCATGTGCAGGCGCTGCACGCACAGCGAGCGGTTGGGCAGCTCGGTCAACACGTCATGGTGGGCCAGAAACTGGATGCGTTCCTCGCTGCGCTTGCGGTCGGTGATGTCAATGGCAATCCCGATGTGGTTGGTGACCGCCCCGCCCTTGCTTTCGCGCACGGCCGACACCATGAGCCACGCCGGGTACGTTTCGCCCGAGCGGCGGCGAAACCGCACTTCGCCCTGCCACGATTCCTTGTCCTGCATGGTGCGGCCGATCTTCACCGACAGCGGCTCGCCGCCCGACTCCTCCAGCAGCACGGCCAGGTCTTCGCCGATGACTTCGTAGAAGTCGTAGTGCGTGCTGCGGCAAAACGCCTTGTTCACGCTGATGATCTGCTGCTCGGCATTCATGATGATGATGCCTTCCGATGAAGCCTCGAACACCTTGGCCCACAACTCCAGCCGCTGCTCCATCACCTTGAGCACATTGATGGGCGTGAAGGCGGTGAGCACCGCATCACGCCCCTGAAACTGCAACCGCCGCGCCGACAGCACGGCCCACGACGCATCGGCGCCGCCCTTCCAGCGCACCTCAAACTCATCCACAAGGCCCTGGTCCGCCAGGCGCTGGAAGAACCGGGCGCGCACGCCGGGCTCCAGGCCCACGCCCCAGGGGTCGGTTTTGCGGCCGCCCAGCCAGTGGGCAGCGGGTGCATTCGAATGCAGCACCTCGTGCTCGGGAATGGACGTGACCACCATGGGGATGGGAAAGGCCTCCACCAGCTCGCGCTGCGCCTCGGCCGCGCGGGCGCTGGCGGCCAGCTCCTGCTGCAGCAGGCGGTCACGGTCCAACTGCGAGAGCATCTCGTTGAACGCGGTGACCAGGCGGCCGATTTCGTCGCGGCTGTTCCAGTGAGCGCGCAGCGTGCGGTCGCCGCTCTTGCGCACCTCGTCGGCCACACGGGCCAGTTGCTGCAGCGGCTTGGCGATCTGGCGCGCCACCAACGTCACCAGGCTCAGAATGCAGCCCAGCAGCACCAGCGCCGTGCCCAGGTGCAGCCACATGCGGGCAAACAGGCTGTCCACGCGCTGGCTGAGCAAACGCTCCAGGTCCACCACGCCCACGGTCCACGCATCGCGCAGGGCGCCCAGCACCTGCGACTGCTGGGCGCCCACCTGCGCCATCGTCAGGCGCGACTCACCCCCCGCAATGCCCTGCAGCAGCGACTGAAACGCCTCGAGCGCGGTCTTGAGCGCCGCGCGCTGGCCAGACAGTGCCGTGCGCATTTCGGCAGAGCCGGCAATGAAGGCCTGGTTGTAGTCCGACTCGATGCCCAGCGCCACGGCGTCGAGCCGCCCCGCCAGCGTCAATAGCTCGGACGACCACTGCGCCCCGCGCGCGGCAGGCGAGGCCTCCAGAAACACCACCGTGTCGTGCACCGCCTGCAGCAGTTCTGGAAACCGCAGCACGACCAGTGACATCACGTAGTAGCTGTCCAGGTCTGGGTCGAGGATGAGGTTGGACTGGTTGCCCACCGTGGTGAGCAGCTCGCGCCCTTCGCGCAGCAGTTGGCTGCGCTGGCGGGTGAGCGACAGTGCGGTAGTCGTGCCCGTGGCGCCTGCGGACCCGGCACCCTGAGTCTCCGGCGCGCGCTCCGGCAGTTGCGCCAGCGCGTCGGCAAAGCGCTGCGCCACATCGGCCGTGCGCAACTGCGCGTCGTACGCCGCACGCACCTGGGCCAAGCGTTCCAGCATGAGGGCCGCCTCCGGTGGTTGCTGGGAGGCGTCCAGAAACTGCGCCAGCAAGCCATCGCGCACCACGGCGGCGTAGGTAGTGCCCACGCTCTCCTTGCGTGTGAAATCAATGGCCAGGTACTTCTCGTGGATCAGGATGCTGGAGACGTAGATCACTGCCGTCAGATCCAGCAGATAGATGAGCATGAGCTTGCGGCCCACACTGAGCCGGCCCAGCCAGCCCGATACGCGGTGCATGAATGCCATGGTGTGTGCGGAGCGCGAAACCCAGTGCCCGGTCAACCGGCCCCGTCCCACGCGCCAAAATTGCGGGTTGTAGTCTTGTTACACGCTGAAGCAATTTCCACGCCACACGCACCACCGTGGGGCATTACCCATCCGCCAATCCAGTTCGCAGCAAGGCTGCTTGACCAGCTAAGACCACAAAAGGCTATAATCTCCGGCTTTGCTGGCAATGCCCCGTCGGCCAAATACTAGTTACAGACGGGGAAACCGCTTTGTACGGACTTGAGGCCCGATCTCCCCAAGCCCCTCTGCAGGCACCATTTGGAAAACATTAGCTAATGACTACGATCCGCGTAAAAGAAAACGAACCCTTTGACGTTGCCCTGCGCCGCTTCAAGCGCACCATTGAAAAGCTCGGCCTGCTGACCGACCTGCGCGCCCGTGAGTTCTACGAGAAGCCCACCGCCGAGCGCAAGCGCAAGAAGGCTGCTGCCGTGAAGCGTCACTACAAGCGCGTTCGCAGCATGCAACTGCCCAAGAAGCTGTACTAAGTACTGCTTTGGCCCCGTCCTGATACGGAGTGCCGACAAACCCGCGCTAGGGACGCCAAGCGCGGGTTTTTGTTTTTGGGATTTTCCAAAAGGCTTTCTGGCGTCGTTGCAACGCCTTGCCGTAGCAGTACTACTGTCTGCGGCGTTGACGCCTAGCCAGAAAGCCTTTTGGCAAACCCCTGTTCTTGTCTAAAAACCAACCAAGGAAGCCGCCATGAGCCTCAAGGACCAGATCACCGAAGACATGAAAACCGCCATGCGCGCCAAGGACAGCGAGCGCCTGGGCACCATCCGCCTGCTGCAGGCCGCAATGAAGCAAAAGGAAGTGGACGAGCGCATCGTGCTGGACGACGCGGCCGTGGTCGCCATCGTGGACAAGCTCATCAAGCAGCGCAAGGACTCGATCACTGCCTTTGAAGGCGCGGGCCGCCAGGACCTGGCCGACAAGGAAAAGGCCGAGATGGCCGTGCTGCAGGCCTACTTGCCCGAGCGCATGTCGGCCGAAGAAACGCTGGCCGCCGTGAAGGCCATCGTGGCCGAAGTGGGCGCCTCGGGCCCCGGCGACATGGGCAAGGTGATGGGCGTGGTCAAGACCCGCCTGGCGGGCAAGGCCGATATGGGCCAGGTGTCGGCTGCCGTGAAGGCAGCCCTCTCGGGCCGTTGAAACAAGTGGCCTGGGCATCGAGCCCGGGCGGCTCGGCGCCCCACATTGAGGGCCAGGACATCGCCAACCCGGTCCCCGGTCTGGTCAGCCCCGCCGCCGGTGCGGGGCTTTATGACCCGGAGTCGGGGTGTCAGCCGTGCGGTCTTGGCGGCACGCGCGGCAAGTGACACGCAAAAGGCAAATCGCTCCTGATTCAGTAGCTGCCAGCGCTTGATAGATAAGCGCTAGAGGCCAATTTCGCTGAAAAAGCGTCTTCCAACGCGGACTGCAACGACCTCATCCCGCCAGGCATTGGCCGCAAACGCCCGCCCCCACCTACGCCCCGGCGATCCATTTGTCAGCCACCCCCAGGCGGCACTCGGAATTGCTCGGTGATACGCGCCTCCGCGCGTGCCAGTGCGTCAGCGGTACTGACGATCAACCGCTTCAGCCAGCCCATGTTTCTCCGCGGCGCAGCAACCGGGGCCTGCGCTACGAGGGCAGCATTGAGGGACGCGGGTTGAGGCACCGCCGGTGTTGGCACTGGCGCAGGCTCCATGGCCACAACGGGCCGTTCAATTGCAGCTGTTTTCATGGCGATGGATGGTCGCCAACCGCTTACCATCTGTAAAGTTGAATTCAATGACGATTCACTTCATAAAAGCTGATGCGTAACCTCAATCTGGACCAATTGCAGACCCTGATCGCCATCGCCGACCTGGGCACATTCGCCGCCGCCGCACAGGCGCTGCACCTAGCGCCACCCACGGTCAGCATGCACATCAAGGAGCTGGAGTCGCGCCTGGAGGCCGAACTCGTCGTTCGGGGCCGCCGCCAGGCCGACCTCACGCCCGCCGGCGAGGTGCTGGTGCGCGAAGGCCGCCAACTGCTGCTGGCCAGCGACGATTTGGTGGAGCGCGTTCGCCGCCGCGCCTCGGGCCGCGAGGGTGTCGTGCGGGTGGGCGTGTCGGCCGGGGTCAGCACCCGGCTGCTGCCGCGCATGCTCGAAGCATTGGCAGCCCGCAGCCCCGGCGTGGAAATTCGGCTGGAGGCAGTGGGCTCGGCCGAATCCATGCAGCGCCTGAAAGGCGGCACGCTCGACATCGCCATCATCGCCAGCCCCCAACCGCCACTGCCAGAGGTCATGCAGACACCCTGGCGCAACGACCCCATGGTGGCCCTGCTGCCCACCTCGTGGGATGCGCCAGACCACGTCGGCCCCGACTGGCTGGCCAACCGCCGCTGGGCATCCTTTGCACCTGCCACACAAATGCACGGACTGATCGCCAACTGGTTTGGCCAGGCGGGGCACCACCCGCGCCCGTTTTTGGCGCTGAGCTACCCCGGCGCCCTCAGAAGCCTGGCAATGGCCAGCCAGTGCGCCGCCTTGCTGCCGATGGAAGAGGTCGAGGACCTGCAAGATACGCCCGGTGTGCAGATCCGCCCGCTCCAGCCGCCGCTGATGCGCCCCATGGCTGTTGCGCACCGCCACCAGCCAACGCCCTCGCCGGCAGTGGCGGGGGTGCTAGAACTGCTGGCCGACTTCGCGGATTGAAGCTTCGGCCAAGCCGCCCTCCACCAGCGTGTGGCCCCAACCCTGCCGTGGGCAAGAGAAGCCGCTGCAATGCACGGCGGCTATTCAGCGGGCCAGCACCTCGCCAAAGACTTCCAGCGCTTGGCCGTGCAGCGCACGAAGTGTGTCCAGCGGGTCCACCGCCTCGGCCAAGGCCAGCGCACCGCTACGCTGGTACGCCAGGGCCATCAGGCGCTGCGCTGCCTCCAGCACCAAGGGCGCCGTGACAGCGTAGATGTCCTGGCCGCGCAGGCCGGCCGTCCGCGCCACGCCGTTCTGCACCAGCCGCACCACGAGTTCAAAACGCTGGGCCGACCGGCCGCTGCCATCCACTGCGGTGGGCGGCGGAGTGCTGGAGTCGCGGATGTCGGCCAGGGCGGCGCGGTTGATGAGTGAGCGGATGGTGTCGGCCTGCAGGTGGTGCGCCAGAGTGATGGTTTCGCTGAACGGCAGCTCGACCATGGCATAGGTCGCCAGGGGCGCGACAAAGGTCCAGTCCGCCACGTCGGCAGCGGGCACCAGGCGCCCGCCCTGCACCACCTGCCGCGGCGCACTGCTGTGGCATCCAGCGAGCCGGTACAGGACGTGCGCGAACGCATCCTCGACACGGCGTCGAGCCTGTTTTACCAACGCGGTGTGCGCGCCGTGGGGGTGGATCTGGTGGTGGCCGAAGCGGCCGTGGCCAAGACCAGCCTGTACCGCTACTTCCCCACCAAGGACGACCTCATCGTGGCGTTTCTGGAACGTGAGGACCTGGACTTCTGGGGCCTGTGGGATGCGGTGGCAGCGCAGCATGCTGCGGACCCCGCAGGCGAGCTGCAGGCCCACATGCAGTGGATCGGCGAGCGGCTGGGCCGGTCCAACTACCGGGGTTGCCCGCAGATCAATGTGGCGGCCGAATTTGCCGAGCAGGACCACCCGGCCCGCCGTGTGGCGCACCAGCACATGGTGGCGCTGCGCGGCCGACTGCACGGCATTGCAGAGCGGCTGGGCGTGCCCCGGCCCGAGGCCCTGGCGGCCCAGCTGGCTGTGCTCATCAATGGGGCTTTTGTGAGTTCAGGCCTGCTCAGCGGCGAGGAGGCAACACCTGTACTGCAGGCCGCGGTGCAGGCCTTGCTGGCGGGTGCGCGGGCACGCAACACGTAGCGAGAGAGACACTCAAAAACAAAAAGGCCCTCGTTCGCTGCGAGGGCCTTTTTGCATCAGCGCAGCCCTTTGCTGCGGCTGCGCTGCGAACCAAACATCAGCTCCCCGCCACCTTCATGCGATTGACCAGGATGGAGCCCACCGTCTTGGCGCCGTAGTTGTAGGCATCCGCCCCCACAGCCTCGATGCCCTTGAGCATGTCTTTCAGGTTGCCTGCGATGGTGATCTCGTGCACGGGGAAGGCGATCTTGCCGTTCTCCACCCAGAACCCGCTCGCGCCGCGCGAGTAGTCGCCTGTCACGTAGTTCACGCCCTGGCCCATCAGCTCCACCACAAACAGGCCGGTGCCCAGCTTTTTCAGCATGGCATCGAGGTTGTCACTGGCTTGCGTAAGGCGCGAGGTCATCACCAGGTTGTGCGAGCCCCCGGCGTTGCCCGTGGTCTTCATGCCCAGCTTGCGGGCCGAATAGCTCGACAGGAAATAGCCTTCCACCCGGCCGCCCTTGACGACTTTGCGCGGAGCCACACGCACGCCTTCTTCGTCAAACGGCGAGCTGCCCTTGCCGCCCAGGATGAACGGGTCTTCCAGGATGTCGATGTGCTTGGGGAAGACCATCTTACCCAGCGAGTCGAGCAAGAAGCTGCTCTTGCGGTACAGCGAGCCGCCGCTGACAGCCTGCACAAAACCGCCCAGCAGGCCTGCGGCCAGCGTCGATTCAAACAGCACCGGGCACTGCGTGGTGGGGATCTTGCGGCTACCCAGGCGGCTCAGCGCACGCTGCGCGGCGTAGCGGCCCACGGCCTCGGGCGATGCCAGGTCGGCGGCATTGCGCATGGAGCTGTACCAGGCGTCGCGCTGCATCTCGCCGTTCTTGCCGGGCAGCGAGGCGATGGGTGCCACCGAGAAGCTGTGGCGCGAACTGGCATAGCCGCCGCGAAAGCCGCGCGTGTGGGCGCTGAAGAAATGGCTTTGCTGGGCCGACACGCCCGCGCCTTCGCTGTTGGTGATGCGGCGGTGGGTCTTGAATGCGGCGGCTTCGCAGGCCTTGGCCATCTCTGCAGCCTCTTCGCTGGTGATGGCCCAGGGGTGGAAGAGTTGCAGGTCGCGGTGCGTGTCTGCAGGCGCGATGTCGTCGGCGTCGGGCAGGCCAGCCACGCGGTCTTCGGCCGTGAAGCGGGCGATGTCGTAGGCCGCTTGCACGGTCTGCTCGATCGCCTTGGTCGAAAAGTCCGACGTGCTGGCATTGCCCCGGCGGTGGCCGATGTAGACCGTCACGCCCAGCGACTTGTCGCGGTTGCGCTCCACGTTCTCCAGCTCGCCCTTGCGCACGCTGACCGACAGGCCGCAGCCTTCAGACGCCTCGGCCCCCGCATCGGTGGCGCCCAGCTTCTTGGCGTGGGCCAGGGCCCGGTCTACCAGCTCTTCAAAAAATGGGCGGCTGTAGCTGAAGCCGCTGTCAGGGGTGCGAGAGGTGGCGGCTGCGGGCGCGGCGGCCAGCGCGCCAGGGGTGCGCGGGGCGCGATTCGAGGGTTTGTTCATAGCGGCAGCTATGATACTTGCCACTTTGGCGCACTCGCTGCCACCTCTCTCTTTGCCCCCACCCCATGTCACGCAAACCCAAAAAAGGCTACTTTGTGAAGGGCCATTTTGTTGCCGAAGGCAGCGAACTGGACATTCAACTCAAGGCCGAACTCAAAGGCACGCCCGATGCCAGCCGCACCGATCTCAAGCGCGAGAGCGATGAACTGCAGGACCTGGGCAAGGAGTTGCAGACCCTGCGCGCCGACCTGTTCGATGCCGTGGGCCTGCCCGACAAGCTGGTGGAGGCGCTGGCCGAGGCCAAGCGCATCACCAACTTTGAAGGCAAGCGGCGCCAGATGCAGTACGTGGGCAAGCTCATGCGCAAGCTCGAACCCGAGCTGGTGCAGGCCGCCCGACAGGCCCTGGAAGAGCAGCATAAGGGCTCTGCCACCGAAAAGCTGCAGCTGCATCTGGCCGAACAATGGCGCGACCGCCTGATCGCCGATGACGACACGCTGGCCGCCTGGATGGCCGAGCATCCCACCACCGACACCCAGCAGCTGCGCGCGCTGATCCGCCAGGCGCGCAAGGACGCACAGCCCGCAGGCAGAGAGGCCAATGTCCAGGCCTCGCAAGGCCTGGCGCCCCGCAAGGGCCGTGCGTACCGCGAGCTGTTCCAGCTGGTGCGCGAGCACCTGGGCGGCACAGGCACGGCAGATGCCAGCGACACCGAGGAGGACAACGGCGATGAATAAAGCCATCCACGACGCCGTCAAGATTGGTATCGTCTCCATCAGCGACCGCGCCAGTACCGGCGTCTATGAAGACAAGGGCCTGCCAGCGCTGCAGGACTGGCTCACGCGTGCGCTGCACAACCCCATCACCTTCGAACCGCGCCTGATCCCCGATGAACAGGCCGGCATCAGCGCCACGCTCATCGAGCTGGTGGACGCTGGCTGCAGCTTGGTGCTGACCACCGGCGGTACCGGCCCCGCGCTGCGCGACGTAACGCCCGAGGCCACGCTGGCCGTGGCGCACAAGGAGATGCCGGGCTTTGGCGAGCAGATGCGCCAGATCAGCCTGAAGTTTGTGCCCACCGCCATCCTCTCGCGCCAGGTGGCGGTGGTGCGCGACCAGAGTCTCATCATCAACCTGCCTGGCCAGCCCAAGGCGATTGCCGAGACGCTGGAGGGGCTGAAGGATGCCGATGGCAAGCAGATCGTGCCCGGCATCTTTGCCGCAGTGCCCTACTGCATCGACCTGATCGGCGGGCCCTACCTGGAGACCCGGGACGACGTGTGCAAGGGCTTCCGGCCCAAGAGCGCGATCCGTGCGCCACACACGGCCTGAATACCCAATCTTCAAAGCAAAATAGCTGCCAGCGCTTTTGTATCAAGCGCTGGCAGCTATTTTTTTGATAGTATTTTGACGGGTCG
>JBCNOJ010000016.1:0-22453 GCA_039593925.1 Acidovorax sp. | reverse complement strand
ATCTGTCGGCCAACGCCCCGGCGCTGATCAAGATCAACGGCGAGTGCGTGCCGATCAACAACCAGATCCTGCCGCCCGACGCGCCACGCAACCTGCTCTCCGAAGTGGTCCCCCCAGACCGCATCGAAGAACTGGAAGAAACCGGCGAATTGAACATGGGCGTGCCGCTCAACGGTGTGGGCCGGTTCCGTGTGAGCGCCATGCGCCAGCGCGGCAGCTACGCGGTGGTCATCCGCTTCATTTCGCAGCAGATTCCCGAGTTCGACTCGCTGGGTCTGCCACCGGTGATGCGCGAGCTGATCATGGAAAAGCGCGGACTGATCCTGATGGTGGGCGCCACGGGCTCGGGCAAGAGCACCTCGCTCGCGTCCATGATCGACACGCGCAATGAGGCGCTGACGGGGCACATCCTCACCATCGAGGACCCGGTCGAGTACCAGTTCAAGAACAAGAAATCCATCGTCAACCAGCGCGAGATCGGCAGCGACACGCAGTCGCTGCAGACGGCCCTGAAAAACGCGCTGCGCCAGGCACCCGACGTGATCCTGATCGGCGAAATCCGCGACCGCGAAACCATGTCGGCCGCCATTGCCTATGCGCAGTCGGGCCACCTGTGCCTGGCCACACTGCACGGCAACAACAGCTACCACGCGCTCAACCGGATTCTGTCGTTCTACCCCGTTGAGGTGCGCCCCACCCTGCTGGGCGACCTGGCCTCGGCCATGAAGGCCATCATCTCGCAGCGCCTGGTGCGCACCGTGGACGGACGCCGCGCCCCTGCGGTCGAGGTGATGCTCAACACCAAACTGGTGTCCGACCTGATTGAGAAGGGCGACTTCTCCGGCGTGAAAGAGGCCATGGAAAAATCCATGGCCGAAGGCTCGCAGACCTTCGAAGAAGCCCTGGCCAAACTGATCATGGACGAAAAGATCGATCGCAAGGAAGGTCTGGCCTACGCCGATTCGCCCACCAACCTCATGTGGCGCCTGCAAAACGACTTTTCTCTGGCCGCCAATGCCGCCAAGGCGCAAAAAGAAGCACGCGATGCGCCCGATGATGCGCCGTCGTTCACCGAAATCGTGCTGGACGTCAAACCCGTGGCATGACGTGAACCACCGTGGGCCGCCGTCCGTGCCTTTGTCCTGAGAGGATGGCGCTTTTGCTGCAGGCCATGCCTCACGGAATGGCTTCGCTGTGGCGATGCCGGTGCTGCCATGGCGCCCAGCGTAAAACTCAGCTGTAGCTGCCTGTCCTTTTGAATTTCCCCATTCCATGTCCCGCACACTGCATCTGGCTGAACAGCTGATTTCCCTGCCCTCCATCACCCCTGAAGACGCAGGTTGCCTCGACCTGCTGGCCGGGCGGCTGGCGCCGCTGGGGTTTGTCTCTGAGCGGCTGGACAGCGGCCCGGCCGACTTCCGGGTCAGCAACTTATGGGCAAAAAGGCCTGTAGCGCATGCTGGTAAAGCGCAAGCAGCTATCAAAACCGTAGTATTCGCAGGCCACACCGACGTGGTGCCTACGGGCCCGCTGGCACAGTGGAGCAGCGACCCGTTCGTGCCCACGCACAAAGACGGCAAGCTTTACGGCCGTGGTGCCAGCGACATGAAGACATCGATTGCCGCCTTTGTGGTGGCAGTGGAAGAGTTTCTCGCAGCCACTCCCAATCCGATGATCAACCTGGCCTTTCTGCTGACCAGCGATGAGGAAGGCCCCTCGGTGGATGGCACCAAGGTGGTTGTGGAGCAGCTCAAAGCGCGTGGCGAGCTCCTGCACTACTGCATCGTGGGCGAGCCCACGTCGGTGGAAAAAACGGGCGACATGATCAAGAACGGCCGGCGCGGCACCCTGAGCGGCAAGCTCAGCGTGCGCGGTATCCAGGGCCACATCGCCTACCCGCAACTGGCCCGCAATCCCATCCACCAGGCTCTGCCTGCGCTGACAGAGCTGGCAGCCACCGCGTGGGACACGGGCAATGCCTTCTTTCCACCCACCAGCTGGCAGATCAGCAACATGCATGGCGGCACGGGTGCCACCAATGTGATCCCGGGCGAGGTGGTGGTTGACTTCAACTTCCGCTTCTCCACCGAATCCACGGCTGAAGGCCTGCAGCAGCGCGTTCACGCCGTGTTGGACCGCCACGGCCTGGAGTACGACCTGCGCTGGACACTGGGCGGCCAACCCTTCCTGACCACGCCCGGCGAATTGGTGAGCGCTGTGCAGCAGGCCATTGTTGCTGAGACAGGCATAACCACCGAGCTTTCGACCACAGGGGGTACCAGCGACGGCCGCTTCATCGCCCAGATCTGCCCGCAGGTGATTGAACTCGGCCCACCCAACGCCACCATCCACAAGATCGACGAGCACGTGGTGGTGGCAGATATCGAGCCACTCAAGAACATCTATCGCCGCACGCTGGAGAACCTACACGCGCAGGCCTTGGCTGCCAGCAGCTGTGTGGTGTCCGCATGAGCAATGCCCCGACCTTTCAGTTGCCCACAGGCGATACCGTTGGCGCGCTGGTGAAATCTGGCGCGCAATGCCTGGTTGAGGCGGGCGTGTCGTTTGGTCACGGCACCACCAACGCCCATGATGAAGCCGCTTGGCTGGTGCTGTGGCGCCTGGGTTTGCCGCTGGACAGCAACTTGTCTGGCGACTCTGAATCCATACAAAATCAGCCTGTAGCGCCCAGCCAGCAAGCGCTGGTAGCTACACTTTTTGAAGAACGCATTGCCACGCGCAAACCTGCCGCCTACCTCACGCGCGAAGCCTGGCTGCAGGGCGTGCCCTTCTACGTGGACGAACGCGCCATCGTGCCGCGCAGCTTCATCGCCGAACTGCTGGTCGACGGCAGTGTGGACAGTTTCCTGAGCGAAAACACCCGTCAAGTGCTGGACCTGTGCACCGGCAACGGCAGCCTGGCCGTGCTGGCCGCCATGGCCTGGCCCGAAGTGAAGGTCACGGGCGCCGATATCTCGCCGGATGCCCTGGCCGTGGCGCGCATCAACGTGGACAAACACGGGCTGCAAGACCGCATTGCGCTGCATCTCTCCGACGGCCTGAGCGCGGTGCCCGGGCCGTGGGACCTGATCCTGTGCAACCCGCCGTATGTGAACGCGGCCAGCATGGCGGCATTGCCCAGCGAATACCGCGCCGAGCCCGAACTGGCCCTGGCCGGTGGCGCCGACGGCATGGATTTCGTGCGCCAGCTGTTCGCCGCGGCGCCCACCTGCCTGACCGAAGACGCCGTGATCATCCTGGAGATCGGCAACGAGCGCGCTTACTTTGAAGCGGCCTTCCCCCAATTGCCGGTTTTCTGGCTCGATACCAGCGCCGGAGAAGACCAGGTTTTGCTCGTCACCCGGCAGGCTTTGACCGCACAAAACCGGCTCACGGCACAATAGAGGCCTGCGCCACCCTGCTGGCCCCTTGCTTTTTGCATTTCACCCGCCGCGAGCCCATGCGCCGGCGGGTGTGCTTTTTTCTGTATTCCGGATGATCACCCTCAAGAACGTCACCCTGCGACGCGGCACCAAGGTCGTGCTCGACAGCGTCTCCACCACCATCAATCCCGGCGAGAACGTCGGCTTGGTGGGCCGCAACGGCGCGGGCAAATCCAGCCTGTTTGCACTGCTCAGCGGCAAGCTGCATGAAGACGGCGGGGATTTCCACATCCCCAGCAGCTGGCGCATGGCCGAGGTCGCGCAGAACATGCCTGAGACCGACCAGTCGGCCACCGAATTTGTGCTGGAAGGCGACACGCGCTTGGTTGAAGTCCAGCAACAACTGGCAGCCGCTGAGGCCAGCGACGACGGCATGGCCATCGCCCATGCGTACTCAGACCTGCACGACGCAGGCGCACACGATGCCGTCGCCCGGGCGCAGGCCCTCATCCTGGGCCTGGGCTTCCGGTCCAGTGAGCTGGACAACCCCGTCAACAGCTTTTCGGGCGGCTGGCGCATGCGCCTGCAATTGGCGCGCGCACTGATGTGCCCCAGCGACCTGTTGCTGCTGGACGAACCCACCAACCACTTGGACCTGGACGCCCTGGTCTGGCTGGAAGCTTGGCTCAAGCGCTACGCGGGCACCATGATCGTGATCAGCCACGACCGCGAGTTTCTCGATGCCATCACCAACGTCACGCTGCAAATCCAGCAAGGCGAGTTGAACCGGTATGGCGGCAACTACAGCAAGTTTGAAGAACTGCGCGCCCAACAGCTCGAACTGCAACAGGCCAGCTTTGCCAAGCAGCAAGAGAAGATGGCGCACCTGCAGAAGTTCATCGACCGCTTCAAGGCCAAGGCCAGCAAGGCCAAGCAGGCGCAAAGCCGCGTCAAGCAGCTCGAACGCATGGAGAAGATCGGGCCTGTGCTGGCCGAGGCCGAATTCACTTTCGAGTTCAAGGACCCCGCCAACCTCCCCAACCCGATGCTCGCCATCAGCGACGCCTCGTTCGGCTATGTGGACGAAGAGGGCGTGCCCACCACCATCCTGAGCGGCGTCAACCGCTCGGTGCTGGCGGGCCAGCGCATTGGCATCCTGGGCGCCAACGGCCAGGGCAAGTCCACGTTGGTCAAGACCATTGCGCGCACCATGAAGGCGCTCTCTGGCAGCATCACCGAAGGCAAGGGCCTGAACATCGGCTACTTTGCCCAGCAGGAACTGGACGTGCTGCGCCCCGCTGAAAACCCGCTGGAGCACATGATCCGCCTGGCCAAAGAGTTGGGCGCCGATGCCAAACAACCCAGCCGCGAGCAGGACCTGCGCAGTTACCTGGGCAGCTTCAATTTCACGGGCGACATGGTCAAGCAGGCCGTGGGCACCATGAGCGGCGGCGAAAAGGCACGCCTGGTGTTGGCCATGATCGTCTGGCAGCGCCCCAACCTGCTGCTGCTGGACGAGCCGACAAACCACCTGGACCTGGCCACGCGCGAGGCCTTGGCCATGGCGCTCAACGATTTCGACGGCACCGTCATGCTGGTCAGCCACGACCGCGCATTGCTGCGGTCGGTCTGCGAAGACTTCTGGATGGTGGGGCGTGGCGTCGTCGGGCCTTTCGATGGCGATCTGGACGACTACCAGCGCTATTTGCTGGAAGAATCCAAGCGCCTGCGCGAAGAGGCGAAGCAAGCAGAGCAGATGGACATGGCCGCCGGCAGGGTGGCGGCGGCGACAGCCGCTCCGGCCGCCGTGGTGGCCGCGCCCGCTCCCACACCAGCGCCCCAACAAGAGGCGCCCCAGGGAGACCAACGCGAGTTGCGCAAGCAGGCCGCCCAATCGCGACAAGCCTTGGCAGAGAAGACCCGCCCACTCAAGAAAGAGTTGGAGCAAATCGACAAGCGCCTGGCCGCGCTCTCTGCCGAGCGGGGCGAGCTGGAAACCCGGCTGACCCAGCCTTTACCGCCCGCAGAAATCGCGGACTGCGGAAAGCGCCTGAAAGCGAGCAATGACGAAACCGCGCGGCTGGAGGAACGTTGGTTGGAAATTTCTTCCGAACTCGAAGAAATGTCGGTCGCTACAGCAAGTTGAAAATGTAAAACCCTGTAAATTTTCACGGCTTTTTTGGGGTTTTCGTATGCCCATCAAGCGCTGAAAGCTATCAATTAGATAGCAAATTCTAGCTTCAAAAACGGGCTAAAGCCGTTGCATTTTTTTGCAGAACGCTGTCAACCGACGCCACGAGGGCTGCGTTGTGGATACATCTCAGGAGTTTTCTAGCATGAACACCACAGCAATTTTGTCCGCCTGGCCCGAAGATGAACGCGACCGCAAGCGCGCACCGGCCCGTTTTTGAAGGCGTGGCAGCCGTCCCCGGCAAGCCCCTTCCCCTTTACTCCCTCAACAAAAAACCCCGCAATGCGGGGTTTTTTGTTGTCTTGACCTTTGCTCGGCCCGGCTCAGCCCATGTGCAAGCCACCGTTGACCGAAAAGTCAGCGCCCGTGGCGTAGCCGCCCTCTTCCGAGGCCAGCCAGGCAATGATGGACGCGATCTCGCTGGGCTCACCGAGGCGCTTCACGGGCACCGTGGCCACGATCTTCTCCAGCACGTCCGGCCGGATCGCCTTGACCATATCGGTGCCGATGTAGCCAGGGCTGACGGTATTCACTGTCACGCCCTTGGTGGCCAATTCCTGCGCCAGCGCCATCGAGAAACCGTGCATGCCGGCCTTGGCGGCCGAATAGTTGGTCTGGCCCGCCTGGCCCTTTTCGCCGTTGACCGAGCTGATGTTGATGATGCGGCCCCAGCCCTTCTCCACCATGTCGGCCACCACCTGCTTGGTGACGTTGAACATGCTGTTGAGGTTGGTCTCGATCACCGCATCCCAATCTTCGCGCGACATCTTGAGGAACATGCGGTCACGGGTAATGCCCGCGTTGTTGACCAGCACGTCGATGGTGCCGTGCTCGGCCTTGGTCTTTCCGAAGGCTTCCACTGTGGAATCCCAGTCGCCCACGTTGCCCACCGATGCATAGAAGGTGAAGCCTTGGGCCTTTTGCTCTGCCAGCCATTTGGCATGGTCACGCGTGGGGCCGCAGCCGGCGATGACCTTGAAGCCCTCCTTGTGCAGGCGCTGGCAGATGGCGGTGCCGATGCCGCCCATGCCGCCGGTGACGTATGCAACTTTTTGGCTCATTGATTTCTCCTTTTTGGGTGATGTGATCACCGCCCACTCTACCCAAGAAATCATGGGCCGCGGTGAAGGTAAACACTGAACCCACCTGCTTTTTGACGTATCCAGATGCGTCATACGCATGACGCAAGAACATCGGCGCAATTCGTCACTTTTTTGGTGCACAAAGCACTGCTGCTATCGGGCATCGTGAGGACAAATGCCACCCTGCACCAGCGAAGCGGCTAGGCTACTGCCCCAGTGAGACCAGGGGCAATGCCTCCCAAGCGGGCCGGGCAAACCGATACCCTTGCTGGTAACGCACTCCGACCGAGCGCAGATAGGCAGACTCCTCAGCGGTTTCAATGCCTTCCGCCACGATGTCGATGGACAGCCGCTGGCAAACCAGAACGATGCCACTCACGATGGCCTGTCGGACCGGGTCAATATCGATGTTGCGGATCAGTTCCATATCGATTTTCAGCACATGCGGCTGAAACCGGGCCAGCAGGTTCAGCCCTGCATAGCCTGCGCCAAAATCGTCAATGGCGGTGATCAACCCTTGCCGCCGGTACTCGTCGAAGATGGTCTGAAGGTGCTGTGCGTTACTGAGCTGCTCACCCTCCGTCACCTCGAACATGATGCGATCGTGCGGAAAACCAAAGGTCTTGGCCGCGTCCATCGTGGCACGAATGCAGGTGTCAGCGCGGTACACCGCATTCGGCAAAATATTGATGCTGAGCCGGCAATCCGGCAGATCCGTCAACCCCAGCCGCGATGCCAGTTCAATGGCTTTGACCCTGCAGGCCTGGTCAAAGCGGTACCGGTGGGTGTCGTTCACCCACGACAACACCGTCGCCGCGGATTCTCCGTTGACGCCGCGCACCAGCGCCTCATAGCCAAAAAGGCGCTCCCTTTCCATGTCCATGATGGGTTGGAAAGCCATCGTGAATTCGAACGGGAGCTGCGTCTTGTCGCGGCAGGACGCACAACTTGCCGGTTCAAAAGGGGTGGGGAAAAGGGTTTTCGTCATTCGAATTCATCGCGTTCGAGGGGATGGTGCGTTCGTTGTGCCACGCCGCAAAGCATCATTGAGGCGGTTAAAAGGCAAAGGCCGCGTTGACGCGGCCTTCGCTACAAAAAACGCAAGGGTTGAGCGGGCAGACCCGCTGCAGTTCAGCGTTCCACCGCCAACGACACACCCATACCACCACCAATGCACAGCGCGGCCAAGCCCTTTTTGGCGTCGCGGCGCTGCATTTCGTGCAGCAGCGTGACCAGGATGCGGCAGCCAGATGCTCCGATTGGGTGACCAATGGCGATGGCGCCACCGTTCACGTTGACCTTGGCCGGGTCGATACCCAGTTCCTTGTTCACTGCGCAGGCTTGCGCGGCAAAGGCTTCGTTGAGTTCGAACAGGTCCACATCGGCAGCGTTCCAACCTGCACGTTGCAGGGCCTTTCGAGACGCGGGCACAGGGCCCATGCCCATGGTGGCAGGGTCCAGGCCGCTGGTGCCGAACGCGGCAATGCGAGCCAGGGGCTTGAGGCCCAGCGCAGCCGCTTTCTTGGCGCTCATCACTACCACCGCAGCGGCGCCATCGTTCAGGCCCGAGGCGTTGCCCGCAGTCACGCTGCCTGCCTTGTCAAAGGCTGGACGCAAGCCCGCCAGTGCTTCGGCGTTGGTCTTGCGGTTGAGGTACTCGTCGGTGTTGAAGAGGATGGGATCACCCTTCTTTTGCGGCAGGCTCACGCCCACGATTTCATCGGCGAACTTGCCTGCGTCCTGCGCGGCAGCGGCCTTTTGCTGGCTGGCCAGGGCCAGGGCGTCCTGCATGTCGCGCGTGATGCCGTATTGCTTGGCCACGTTTTCTGCGGTGATGCCCATGTGGTACTGGTTGTACACGTCCCACAGGCCATCGACGATCATGGAATCGACCATCTTCCAGTCACCCATGCGCTGGCCATCGCGCGAGCCGTTGAGCACATGGGGAGCCAGGCTCATGTTCTCCTGGCCGCCCGCCACCACGATCTCGCTGTCGCCCCAGGCAACGGCCTGTGAGGCCAGCATCACGGCCTTGAGGCCCGAACCACACACCGCGTTGATGGTGAGTGCCGGAGTTTCCTTGGCCACACCGGCCTTCATAGATGCCTGGCGCGCCGGGTTCTGGCCCACGCCGGCCGTCAGCACCTGGCCCATGATCACTTCGCCGATCTGGTCTGACGACAGGCCTGCGCGCGCAATGGCTTCGCGGATCACGATGGCACCCAGTTCACTGGCGGGCGTCTTGGCCAATGCGCCGCCAAACTTGCCCACAGCGGTGCGGGCAGCCGAAACGATGACGATGTCTTCCATGGAATGTCCTTGTAGTTGAAGGGTGTTGCTCAGCCATTCTCGCAGCGCGGCGAGTCAGGACTTTTGCGTATCAGGATTTCTGCTTCACATAGCTGCCGGGCGCTGGCTCAATGGCCTTGAACTTGGCACCCTTGCCGTAGCCTTTGGGGGCGGCAACCTGCTTGCCGGCATGGCCCTTGAGCCACGTCGACCAGTCGGTCCACCAGCTGCCGGGGTGCTCGGTGGCCCCGGCAAGCCACTGGTCCAATGTGGCCGGGAACTTGCCGTCAGTACGGACCCAGTGGCTGCGTTTGCCCTTGGCGGGCGGGTTGATCACGCCTGCAATGTGGCCCGAGGCACCCATCACAAACCGTTTTTTGCCCGGCAACACCTGGGTCGACGCGTAGGCCGCTGTGGCAGGCACGATGTGGTCCTCGCGAGAGCCGTAGATGTACACGGGCAGCGTGAGCTCGTTCAGATCCAGCTTTTCGCCGCACACGGTCAGCGTGCCGGGCTTCACCAGGTTGTTCTCAAGATAGAAATTGCGCAGGTACCAGGCGTAAAACGGGCCCGGCAGGTTGGTGCTGTCGCTGTTCCAGTAGAGCAGGTCGAATGGCGGCGGCGTTTCGCCCTTGAGGTAGTTGCCTACCACGTAATTCCAGACGAGATCGTTGGGACGCAGAAAACTGAAGGTGGACGCCAGGTCCTGTCCCTTCATCAGTCCGCCCTTGCCCATCTGCATCTCACGGAACTGCACGAACGCCTCGTCGATGAACACGTCGAGGATGCCCGTATCGGTGAAGTCGATCAGCGTGGTGAGAAAGGTGGCACTCGCCACGGGTTCGTCGCCACGCGCCGCCAGCACAGCCAGTGCGTTGCTGAGGATCGTGCCGCCCACACAGAAACCCAGCGCATTGATCTGCTCGGCGCCGGTGATGTTCTGCACCACGTCGATGGCGGCCATGGCGCCGTCTTCCACATAGTCGTCCCAGGTCTTGTGACCCAGGTCTTCGTGCGGATTGCGCCAGCTCACCACGAAGGTGCGGTGGCCTTGCTCGATGGCATAGCGGATCAGCGAGTTCTCTGGCTGCAGATCAAGGATATAAAACTTGTTGATGCAGGGCGGCACCAGCAGAAACGGGCGCTCGTACACCTTGGCAGTGAGCGGCTTGTATTCAAGCAATTGGAACAGCTCGTTCTCGTAGACCACGGCTCCCTCGGTGGTAGCCACGTTGCGGCCGACTTCGAACAGGCTTTCGTCGGTCATCGACACATGGCCTTGCGTGATGTCGTGCAGCAAGTTCTGCATGCCTTTGGCAATGCTCTCGCCTTTGGTCTCGATGGCTTTTTTCTGCGCTTCGGCGTTGAAAGCCAGAAAATTGCTGGGCGCCATGGCCGCCATCCACTGCTCCACCCCAAAGCGGATGCGGGCCTTGGTTTTCTCGTCGGCTTCCACCGCATCGGCCAGGCCCATCAGCGTACGGGCGTTGAGGAGGTAGGCCGCGGCCGAGAAAGCGGCTACAGGGTTGCTGGCCCAGCCCTCGCCCGCAAAGCGCTTGTCTTTCACCTGGGGCGTGCCTTGCAGTCCTTGTGCCCACAGGTCTTTGGCTTCGCTCAGGTATTGCTCCTGCAGCGCTTTCAGCTTGTCGGGGGACAGTTGGAGCGCGGGGGCAGCAGGCACCTGGGTACCCAGGTTCATGGACTGGAACGATTGCAGTGCCTGTGACCAGCTTTGCCCGAAAATCCTCTGGAATTGCTCGGCGCTCTCGGCCCAGGGTGATTCAGAATTCATGCTCTTTCCTCGTTGTTGATCGCTCGCAGCGGCATGGCTCTCGGTTCTGGGTCATTGTTGCCCACCCTCCCCGCCAAGGCAACGGCTTGCCCCCATCACTTGAACACAAATCAATGTACCTGATCGTAATTGCGTGGACCTATGTCACCCTGATGATGGCCGTTGCCGAGGCCACGAGCCCGCAGGGCACGGTGCTGGGAGCGCTGATCACATTTGCGCTGTATGGCATTTTGCCGATGGGCATTCTGGTCTACATCCTGGGCACGCCGTCGCGCAAACGTGCGATCAAGGCGCGTGAGGCTGCCGAACAGGCGGCCTACGATGCGGAACAGGCTGCGCTGCGGGAGGGCGGCACAGACACAGCGCCGCCAGCCGCAACCCCCTCAGTCACGCCAGATGCAGGCGGCGAAACGCCCGCTGCCGCCGAGGGCAACGCTGTCGCGCCGGTGCGAAAAGAAGATTGACGCGTTGGCCACGGTGCACCACGGCGCCGTGCTGTTGTTGCCGTAGATGTGCGTGATACCCAATGCCTGAAGCCGTCTTCGGGCCAGGCCCGCAAGATCACACAGGAATTTGCCCGAGGCATCCGGCCGAGGCACAAAACACGCCTGCGCGCCGGGGTCTGCATCGCAGAAAGCAGCCCGCACTTCAGTCCCCACCTCGAACGCTTGAGGACCGATACACGGGCCCAGCCAAGCAAGCGTATCCGCCGCCACCGACGGCGCCGCTGTGCCCGACCGTGGTGAAGCGCCCAACCCGAGCGCTTCATTTTTGATAGCTCCTGGCGCAGATCCAGCAAGCGTTAGCGCACTAAAACGCTTGAAAGCCGACTCCAGAACACCCCAACCCCTTTCGCCCGACAAACCGCGCCAACCCGCATGGGCCGCCGCCACCACGGCGCCAGAGCGGTGCGCGAACAGCACCGGCAGGCAGTCGGCCACCATGATGGTGCACACCGCACCAGCCACGGTGGTGGCGCAGGCGTCGGCCTCGGTTCCGTCGGCGGTGGACAGGTCGATATTGACCACATCCACGCCATGCACCTGACTCAGAAAGGTGGCTCGGGCGCCAGGGGTGCGGGCCTGCAGGGCCGACTGCAGCACCTGGCGGTTGGCAAGCACAGCCGCAGGGTCGTCGCCCACATGGTTGCCGAGGTTGAGGCTGTCGTACGGTGCAGCGCTGTGGCCGCCCTGGCGCGTGGTGCACAGCGCGTGCACGCCCTGCGGCGCGGGCCAGTCGGGCACCCACACATCGGCGTGCGCAGCATCCGCCATCAGGCTTCGAAGTCTGGGCAGGCGGAGGGCTGTGCAGCCTGAAACGCGGGTATCGCCATGCAGGCATCAAAGGCACCCATGGTCAGCGGCAGGCCATCCAGGCTCACATTGAAGCGTTGGGCATTGAAGATTTGCGGCACCAGGCAGCAGTCGGCCAGCGTGGGCGCGTCGCCCCAGCACAGCACCGATGGCGCCAGGCCCTGTGCGGAACGCTCTTGCGCGAGCAGCGCCAATTGGCGCTCCAGCACCTCCAGGCCATTGCGCACCCAGTGGTGGTACCACGCGTTCTTGGCAGCTTCGTCCACCTTGAGGTCGTGCACCAGGTACTTGAGCACGCGCAGGTTGGCAATCGGATGCACGTCGCACGCCACGGTCTGCGCCAGCGCGCGCACGCGGGCGCGAGCCAGTGGTGTGGAGGGCAGCAAGGCCGGCGTCGGGTGCTTCTCTTCCAGGTACTCGATGATGGCCATGGACTGCGCCAGTGCCGCGCCGCCATCGGTGACCAGCGTGGGCACCAGCGAATCGCCAATGCGGTCTGCATACTCGGCGGCCTTGTGCTCGCCCTTCACGAGGTGCACCGGGATGTAGTCAAAGTCCAGACCCTTCACGGCCAGCGCAATGCGCACGCGGAACGAGGCCGAAGACCGGAAATAGCTGTACAGCTGCATGGGCAAAACTCCTTGGATTCGATCAATGCCATGGGCAGCTTTCGGTAGCTTGCGGCTGCTTGCGCGCCAATGGCACCGCAGTGCCGCGCCCATGCGCGGTGTTTCTCAGGCCCCGGAGGTGCCAGCCGGGTCTTTGTGGTGGTAGACCACCTTGGTCAGGATGGACATGATGTCCTCCCGCTCCTGCGGGTTCAGTGGAGCCATCAGCCGCTCCTGGACACGCTGGGCTGCATCGCGCATTTGCAGCGCTGCCACTTCGCCTTCGGGCGTGATCCACAAGAGCTTGCGACGGCGGTCGCGGGTGTCGGGCTCGCGGCGGATCCACCCACGCTTTTCCAGCCGCCCGATGACCGACCCGGACGTAGCTGCGTCAAACGCCACACGGGATGCGAGCGTGACCTGATCCTCTCCAGGGCGGGCCAGCAGCTCATGCAGGATGGCAAACTGCACCGGTGTCACGTCAAAACCTGCGGTTTCTTCCATGAAGAGCGCCACGGTGCGCTGGTGGGCGCGGCGCACCAGATGCCCTGGCGTGTTGTGGAAATCGAAGCTCTGTGACATGGGCGCGAGTGTAGCGCCCCGCAGCAGGCGGCCCGCAGCCATGGCACACTGCCGCAGGGTGCCCGCCACCCGCCGAACCCAACCCCGAACGGCTTGCACAACCCAGTTCGGCAACCGCCGCAACCGGGGCCGCGCAGGCCCCTTCCCAGAAAGAAAGACGGACAGACATGAGCTATGTGTTTCCCCCGGCCCCGGTGGCCAGCGTGCCCGTGGTGGGCCGCAGCGAACGTTTCCCCGTGCACCGCATTTACTGCGTGGGCCGCAACTACGAAGAGCACGCGAAGGAAATGGGCTTCACTGGCCGAGAGCCACCCTTCTTTTTCATGAAGCCAGCGGACGCCATCGTGGTCGTCAACGCGGGCGAGACCGGCACACTGCCCTACCCCACCCTCACGGCCAACCTGCACCATGAGATCGAACTGGTGGTGGCCATTGGCACCGGCGGCAAAAACATCAAGGCGGCAGACGCACTCAGCCACATCTACGGCTACGCCGTGGGCCTGGACATGACGCGCCGCGACCTGCAGAACGACATGAAGAAGCAAGGCCGCCCCTGGTGCATCGGCAAGGGCTTTGACGCCAGCGCACCCATCGGCCCGATCACCCCGGCGGCGCAGGCAGGCGATGTGGCCAATGCGCCCATCTGGCTGCAAGTCAACGGCGCGGACCGCCAGCGCAGCACGGTGACGCAACTCATCTGGAACATTGCTGAAACCATTGAGCACCTGTCCGCCGCCTGGGAGCTGCAGCCCGGCGACCTGATCTACACCGGCACACCCGAAGGCGTGGGCGCCGTGGTGCGCGGTGACGTGCTTGAGGGCGGCGTGGAAGGCCTGGGTACATTGCGGCTGAACGTGGTGTAACACCGGCGGCACACCACTCAACGACTCATTATTTGATAGCTACGAGCGCTTACCCTGTCAGCGCTGGAGCCGTATTTCATTCAAAATCTCACTGCATGACCTTTCGCAGCCCCATCAAATACTGCCGCGCGTGCGGCACCGCCGTGGTGTACCGCCTGCCTGACGACGGCGACACCAAGCAGCGCGCGGTGTGCCCGGCCTGCCACACGGTGCACTATGAAAACCCGCTGAACGTGGTGGGCACCGTGCCCGCCATGCCCGATGGCCGGGTGCTGCTGTGCAAGCGCAACATCGAACCGCGCTGGGGCAAATGGACGCTGCCTGCGGGCTTTATGGAGCTGGACGAAACCACGGCCCAGGGCGCAGTGCGAGAGACAGACGAAGAAGCTGGCGCACAGATCGAGATCGGCCCGCTGTTCAGCCTGCTCAATGTGCCCCGCGTGGGGCAGGTACACCTGTTCTACCTGGCCAATCTGCTGAGCGACCAGTTCAACCCCGGCTACGAAACCATTGAGGCACGCCTGTTCACAGAAGAAGAAGTGCCGTGGGATGAGATCGCGTTTCGCACGGTCAAGGAAACGCTGGAGGCCTACTTTGCGGACCGCCGGGCCGGCGCCTTTGGCCTGCATGTGATCGATATCGAATAGCCGCGCCGCCCCTGTCAGGCGCGTTGCCAATCGCCTGTGCAGACCGTGAGGCTGAACGGCCGTGGGGGCTACTTCTCAACGGCCTGTCCAACCCACAAGCCTCAGCCGCCTACCCGTTCCTCGGCAGGCACTGGCGGGCCCGAGTTACCGGGTACCCCGCCACCGGGCCCTGATGGCTGTTGGGGATCGCCGCGGAACAACCCACGGATCCAGTCGCGCATGGTGTCCAGCGAACTGTCGGGCGGTGGCGGCGGGCGGGTATCGAACTCGTCGACAAAGCGCAGGCTCGCATCCACCAGCTTGCTGCGGATGGACTGCTGCATGAAATCGCCCACCATGGGCAGGGCACTGCGGGCGCCCTGGCCCCAATAGTCGCTGAGGGTGATGCGCCCGTCGTTGAAGCCTGCCCAGGCGCCAGCGACCACGCGCGAATGCATGAGGATGAACCAGCCGTCGGTGTTGTCCTGCGTGGTGCCTGTCTTGCCCGCCACGTCGGCCTGCACACCATAGCGACTGCGGATGGCCGTGGCGGTGCCATAGTCCACCGCACCGCGCATGGTGTTGCGCAGGATTTGCGCAGCGCGGGCGTCGAACACGGGTTCGGCGGTGGGCTCTGCAAACGTCTCCAACACCTTGCCGTTACGGTCTTCGATGCGGGTCAGCATGATGGGCTCGATGTAGCGGCCCAGGCTCACGATGCTGCTGTACGCCGACACCATTTCCTTGAGCGTCACAGGGCTGGTACCCAGCGCCAGGGACGGCACTTCTTCCAGCTTGCTTTCACGCACGCCTAGCGCGCGCGCCACCTCGGCCACACGCGCGGGGCCCACCTGCTGCATGACCTGGGCGGTGATCGTGTTCTTGGACTTGGCCAGGCCATCGGCCAGCGTCATGGGCTCATCGCTGGGTGGGCCGCCGTCGGTGGGACGCCATACGCGGCCGTTGCCCAGAGGGATCTCCACCGCAGCGTCCATGAGCGTGTCTTCGGGCGACGCGCCTTGCGCAAAGGCGGCGCCATACACAAACGGCTTGAATGTGGAGCCCGGCTGGCGGCGCGCGGCCTGCACGTGATCGAACGGGTCTTGCGCAAAATCACGGCTGCCCACCCACGCCAGCACATGGCCTGTGACCGGGTCCTGCGCCAGAAAACCGGCCTGTACGCGTGTCTTCTCGGTACGCAGTTTCTGCATGAATTCTGTGTTGGCCAGCAATGACTGCAACGCATCGTCGGGTTGCTCGCCTTTTTCCACGGCGGCGCGGTACTCCATGCTTTCACGCACCAGGGTTTGCACCAACGGGTTGTTCGGCCCCCAGCCATTGCGGGGCTGCGACCATGCCTTGTCTGCCACCTCCTGCAGCTGGCGGCCTTGTTTTGCGACCGCCTGGTTGGCGATGGCCTGCAGGCGCGAGTCGATGGTGGTGCGGATCACCAGACCGTCGGCATACAGGTTGTAGCCACGGCTGTCGGCCCAGTCCAGCAGTTGCTTGCGCAGGTGCATGGCAAAGTGGGACGCAGGGCCCATCACTTCGGTCTGGCGCTCGAAATTCACGCCCAAGGGCTTTGTCTTGAGGGTGGCGAACTGTTCGGCGTCCAGCTTGCCGCGCTTGACCATCTGCGCCAGCACCGTGTTGCGGCGTGCTTGCGCGCGCTCGGGGTTGAGCACCGGGTTGTAATAGGCCGTGCCCTTGAGCATGCCGATCAGCGTGGCGCTCTCCAGCACGTTCAGCTTGTCCGCGGATTTGTCGAAATAGGTGCGCGCCGCCATTTCGATGCCGTAGGCGTTGTAGAGAAACGGCACCGTGTTGAGGTAGGTCTCGAGAATCTCGTCCTTGGAGTACGAGGCCTCGATCTTCATGGCCGTGATCGCCTCCTTGAGCTTGCGTGTGATCGTGCGTGACCGCCCGATCTCCTCAGGAAACAGGTTGCGCGCCAACTGCTGCGTGAGCGTGGAGCCGCCCTGCGGGGCACCGCGCAGCGTGTGCAACACCGACGAGAACGTGCGCCGCCAGTCCATACCCCAGTGGTCGTAGAAACGGTGGTCTTCCGTAGCGATCAACGCGTTGATCACGTTGGGCGAAATCTCGCTCAGTTCCACCCATTCGCGGTTGGCCGCTCGGTACTCGGCCAGCAGCTTTCCGTCCACCGACATGAGCTGCGGGGGCAGTTCCTGCTTGGCTTTGCGGATGTCGCCAATGGAGGGGGTGGTGGGCACGAGGGTGAGTGCGTAAACCAGCAGCGCCACAGGCACTGCCACCAGCGTCCAGGCCACCACCAGTCGCACGGGCCGGGGAATCCAGGCCAGCGCCGCGCCCACGCGGTGGGCGAGCGCGGAGCACCGCGCCACCAGAGAATGCAGAAAGGCTTGCATCAGAGATAAGCCCAGTCCATAGAAATCGTGAAAACAAAAGCGGCCTGTCAGGCCGCTGGGGCTGCCAGCAAGGCCAGCATGCCCGCCTCGTCCAGCACGGGCACACCCAGCTCCTCGGCCTTGGCCAACTTGCTGCCGGCTTCTTCTCCGGCCACCACGTAGCTGGTTTTTTTGCTGACCGAACCCGACACCTTGGCGCCAGCGGCCTCCAACATGTCTTTGGCGGCGTCACGGCTCAGCGTAGGCAGGGTGCCGGTCAGCACAATGGTCTTGCCGGCCAGGACCTGCGGCACCTTTGCACCACGGGCCTGCTCGGGCCAGCGCACACCGCAGGCAATGAGCTGCTCGACCACCTCGCGGTTGTGGGGTTGCTGAAAGAACGTGTGCACGCTCTGCGCCACGATGGGGCCTACGTCTGGCACCTCCAGAAGCTGATCGACGGTGGCGGCGGTCTCCAGCGAGGCGCCCATGAGTGCGTCGAGCGTGCCGAAATGCTTGGCCAAATCCTTGGCGGTGGACTCACCCACATGGCGGATGCCCAGGCCAAACAGAAAGCGCGCCAGCGTGGTGTCCTTGGATTTCTCCAACGCGGCGAGCACGTTCTGCGCGGATTTTTCAGCCATGCGCTCCAGAGCCACGAGGGACGTCAGGCCCAAGCGGTACAGATCGGGCAGCGTGCGGATCACGTTGGATTCCACCAACTGGTCCACCAGCTTGTCACCCAGGCCCTCGATGTCCATGGCACGGCGCGCGGCAAAGTGCAGGATGGCTTCCTTGCGCTGGGCCGCGCAGAACAGGCCGCCGGTACAGCGGTGGTTGGCCTCGCCCTTTTCGCGCACCACGTCGCTGCCACACACCGGGCAGGCCTTGGGCATGCGGAAATTGGGCACGTAGACTTCCCGCTTGCCGGGCATCACGCCCACCACCTCGGGGATCACATCGCCTGCGCGGCGCACGATGACCTGATCGCCCACACGCACGCCCTTCTTGCGGATCTCGAACAGGTTGTGCAGCGTGGCGTTGGTGACCGTGACGCCGCCCACGAACACCGGCACCAGGCGCGCCACGGGCGTGAGCTTGCCAGTGCGTCCCACCTGAACGCCTATGCTTTCGACGCGGGTGGCCATCTCCTGCGCCGGGTACTTGTGGGCCACAGCCCAGCGCGGTTCACGGGTCTTGAAACCCAGGTCGCGTTGCAGATCAAGCCGGTTGACCTTGTAGACCACGCCGTCGATGTCGTATGGCAGCGCGTCGCGGCTGGAGCCCACCTGCTGGTGAAACGCTACCAATTCAGTAGCGCCTACCGCAATCTGCACCTGCGCTGCAACCGGAAAACCCCAGGATTTCAGCGTTTGCAGCATCTCGAAATGCGTGCGGAACACCGGCCCGCCTTCAGCAGGCGGCGTGATCGCGCCCAGACCATAGGCAAAAAAACTTAAGGGCCGCTGGGCGGTGATGTTGGAGTCGAGCTGGCGCACGGCGCCTGCTGCGGCATTGCGCGGGTTCACAAAGGTCTTGCCGCCCTGCTCCCGCTGGCGCTCGTTGAGCGAGTCGAAGTCGGCGCGGCGCATGTAGACCTCGCCGCGCACTTCCAGCAAAGAGGGCACGCCGTCGGGCAAGGTCAGCGGGATCTGGCGGATGGTGCGGATGTTGTGCGTCACGTCCTCGCCCACCTCGCCATCACCGCGTGTGGCGGCCTGCACCAAGCGGCCGTTTTCGTAGCGCAGGCTCATCGCCAGGCCGTCAAACTTGGGCTCTGCCACGTATTCGATGGCGGGGTCGGCCTCGGTCAGGCCCAACTCGCGCCGCACGCGCGCATCAAACGCCTGCGCGCCCGTGGCTTCGGTGTCGGTTTCGGTGTGAATGCTGAGCATGGGCACCGTGTGGCGCACGGGGGCCAGGCCTTCCATGACCGCACCAATGACGCGTTGCGTGGGCGAATCGGGCGTGAGCAAATCGGGGTGCGCGGCCTCCAGCGCCTGTAGCTCGCGGAACACACGGTCGTATTCGGCGTCAGGCACGGTGGGTTCGTCCAGCACGTAGTACTGGTGCGCCCAGTGATTGAGCTGGTCGCGCAGCGCTTTGATTTTGATAGCTGGTTGCGCTTGATCAGCAAGCGCTGGAGCCGAAAAAAGGTCCAAACTGTCGGTCATGGCATTCGAGGCGCTCAGCTGAATAGGCGCCGTGCCAACACAGACCCGGCCGACAGGTCCCGCCCATCCAGCTGGTCATACAGCAGCTCCAGATCGGCAGCGATCGGGTCCATCGCCATCGCTGGCAGCGGGTGCCCGTTCTGGTCGCACAGCACGCCGTCCATGGCTTGGCACAGGGCCGTGGCCACCTCGCGCAGGCGGGCAAAGGGTTGCTCGGTGCGGTGGACCTGGGCCACGTCCAGGCTCAACGTAATGTCGCGGATGGCCGACTGTTCGGGGTCGTCGGCCAGCGCTGCCTGGGTGTCAAAGCCGAGCGTGAGCAAGGGTGGCAGCCCCTGTGTGCCAGCAGGCAGCACCAGGCGGCCGGGCATGGCGCCCGGCACAAAGCCCAGGCGCGCGGCATTTTGCTGCACGTAGCCAGGACTCCACGCGGCCTGGCGCGCGCGCAGCATGAACATCAGTTGGGCATCGTGGTCGCTGGCGAACTGGTCCAGTTCGCGGGCGCGGGCCACTTCCTGCAGCATGTCCGGAAAGTCGGGCGCGGCGTTGATGGTGTCGGCAAAGGCCTGGGCTTTGACCACGAACTCCGAGAACTCGATCTCGTTGAGCGCACCCATGCGGTTGGCCAGTTGCACACCCGCCTGAAACGCCTGGTAGCGCTGGCCGGGGGCCGGGGTTTCCCACTGCTGGGTGGCTTCGTTCAAACCTTCGATGGCAAAGGGCTTGCTGCCTGCGCGGCGCGTTGGTGGCAAGGCGGCCAGTGCCGCATCGCCCGAGACCAACTGCTCGGCCTGCAGCGGCGCAATCACGTCAATCAGCGGGTCCAGGCCAGGGCGGCGCTCCAGGGACGATGCGGGCACGGGCAACTTGAGGGCATCGCTCGCATCCACCGCATGCGCTGAGGGCTCTGGCCCCCTGTCCAGGCCCGGAAACTCGTCCGGCGCAATGGGCGCCCCGTCCGCGTCAAAGCCGGGTTCGCGCCGCTGTGCGGCGTCCACGGCCGGCTCGTGGTCCGGCGGCTGTGCACGTTTGGGCGCGTTGCGGCGCGAGGTCCAGGTGTTGTAGGCCACGATCAGGGCCAGCACCAGGCCACCGACGATGGCCAGACTCAGTTGCAATGTGCTCATGTTTGAATGAATGGGTTCAAGCGTCCACCATCGAGAGGGCCGATTCCATATCGACGGCCACGATGCGCGACACGCCCTGCTCCTGCATGGTCACGCCGATCAGTTGCTCGGCCATTTCCATCGCGATCTTGTTGTGGCTGATGAACAAAAACTGCGTGCCCTTGCTCATGCTGGACACCAGCTTGGCATAACGCTCGGTGTTGGCGTCGTCCAGCGGCGCGTCCACTTCGTCCAGCAGGCAGAACGGCGCGGGGTTGAGCTGGAAGATGGCAAATACCAGCGCGATGGCCGTCAGCGCCTTTTCACCGCCTGACAACAAGTGGATGGTCTGGTTCTTCTTGCCGGGCGGCTGCGCCATCACCTGCACACCCGAATCCAGAATTTCGTCACCCGTGATGATGAGCTTGGCCTGGCCGCCGCCGAACAGCTCGGGGAACATGCGGCCAAAGTGCGCGTTGACAGTGTCGAAGGTGCCCGAGAGCAGCTGGCGCGTTTCGCCGTCAATCTTGCGGATCGCGTCTTCCAGCGTGTTCATGGCCTCGGTCAGGTCGGCGGTCTGGGCATCGAGGAACACTTTGCGCTCGCTGGCGAGCTTCAGTTCATCTAGCGCGGCCAGGTTGACGGCGCCTAGGGCCGTGATCTCGCGGTGCAGGCGGTCGATTTCGCTTTGCAGGCCGCCGATGCGCACATTGCCTTCTTCGATGGAGCGGGCCACGGCTTCCAGGTCGGCCTGGGCGTCCTGCAGCAAGGTGGTGTACTGCTCCAGGCCCAGGCGCGCGGCCTGTTCCTTGAGCTGGAATTCTGTGATGCGTTGGCGCAGTGGGTCGAGCGCGCGCTCTAGCTGCATGCGGCGCTCGTCGCTCGCGCGCAGCTTGGTGGTCAGGTCGTCGTATTCGCTGCGCTGGGCGGCCAAAGCCTTCTCGCGCTCCATCTTGAGTTCCAGCGCGGCCTGCAGGCCACCTTGCGCGGCAGCGTCGGACAGGCGGGCAAGCTCATCGCGCGCACGCTGCTCTTCGTCGGCCAGGGCCTTGGCCTGCTGGGTGGCGGTTTCGATGGAGCGGTTGAGCTCGGCGCGGCGCGCCTCCAGGCTGCGCTGCGAAAACGTGGCCTCTTGCGCCTGGCGCTCCAGCGTGCGCTGCTGCTCGCGGCAGGCGGCCAGCTTGCGCTCCGCCTCGATGACCTTGTCGCCCAGCTGGGCCTCGCGCTCCTGGCTGTCGGCCAGTTGCATGTCCAGCTCTTCAAAGCGGGCCTCGGCCGCCACACGGCGCTCTTGCAGGTCGGCCAGCTGGGCTTCGACCTCGGCCAGGTCGCCATCGATCTGTGCGCTGCGGGCGCGGGTCTGCTCGGCGAGTTGCGTCAGGCGCAGGGTCTCCACCTGCAGCTCGTGCGCACGGCTCTGGGCCTCGGTGGCTTCGCGGCGGGCGGACACCAGGCGCTGCGAGGCGTCGGCATAGGCGGCCTCGGCGCGGACCAGGGCGGTGCGCGATTCTTCGGCGATCAGGGCCTGCGCGCGCAGTTCCTTTTCAAGGTGCTCGATCTCTTGCGCGCGGGCCAACATGCCGGACTGCTCGGAGTCCTGCGCATAAAAGCTCACGCTGTGGGCGCTGACGGCATGGCCCGTGGGCACAAATACCGTCTCCCCAGGTTGCAGCTGGCTGCGGCGGGCCAGGGCTTCGTCCAGCGTGGGGGCGGTGTAGCAGCCCTGCAGCCAGTCGGTGAGCACGGCGCGCAGGCCCGGGTCATTGAGGCGCAGCAGATCGGACAGGCGCTGGTCCTGTGACGGCGCCTCGGGCTGGCCGGCTGCAGGCGCGCTGTAAAAGGCCAGGCGCGCCGGGGGCGCATCGTTGCCGCCAGAGCCCAGAAAACCGCGCACCATGTCCAGGCGCCCTACTTCCAGTGCGGCCAGGCGCTCGCGCAGTGCGGCTTCGAGGGCGTTTTCCCAGCCCTTTTCGATGTGGATGCGGCTCCACAGGCCTTGCAGGCCATCGAGGCCATGCTTGGCGAGCCAGGGGCGCAGCTTGCCGTCGGTCTTGACCTTTTCCTGCAGGGCCTTC
>JBCNOJ010000159.1:0-9674 GCA_039593925.1 Acidovorax sp. | reverse complement strand
GGCTTGTAGTGCATGACCAGAAAGATGCCGGTCACGATCTGGATCACCAGCACCAGCAGGGCCAGCGAGCCGAAGATGTACCAGAAGTTGAAGTTCTTCGGAGCGTAGTACTCCGACATGTGAACCTTGTAGGCGTCAAAGGCGGTCGGGAAGCGGTTTTCGAACCAGTTCGTGATCTTGGCACCAGCCGACGCGTTGGGGGAGATTTCCTTGAATTCAGCCATGTCGATTTACCTCAGGCCTTCTTGTCTTCGCCGATCAGCAGCACTGTGTCGGACAGGTACATGTGCGGAGGCACTTCCAGGTTGTCGGGCGCAGGCTTGTTCTTGAAGACCCGGCCAGCCACATCAAACGTGGAGCCGTGGCATGCGCAGAGGAAACCACCGTGCCAGTCGTCCGGCAGCGAAGGCTGGGGACCGGTCTGGAACTTGTCGCCCGGGGAGCAACCCAAGTGCGTGCAGATGCCAACGCCCACAAACACTTCAGGCTTGATGGAGCGGTGTTGGTTCTTGGCGTATTCGGGGGTGGGGTAGGTTTTGCGGTCCGATTTGGGATCGGCCAGTTGGGGCTCGGTCTGAGCGAGCGATTCAAGCTGCTGGGGCGTGCGCTTGAGGATCCATACGGGTTTACCGCGCCATTCGACGGTCAGCTTCTCGCCAGGCTGCAGCGTGGAGATGTCCACTTCCACAGCGGCGCCAGCTGCTCTGGCTTTTTCCGAAGGCTGGAAACTACTGACGAAAGGCACTGCTACGGCCACTCCGCCAACGGCACCGGCACATCCGGACGCAATCAGCCACGTCCTTTTACTGGTGTCGACTGGTGTGTCACTCATGGGGATCCTCGGTAAACATCGCTATTGTTTGGGTCAACCGCGAATTGTAGCGGAGTGAAAATGGTTATTTCAATGCGCAGACCACCTTGACAGGGCATTGGTCTGGGCAATACTCCGGCATCGTTGTTCATACAAAGAGGGCCATCATGGGAGTGTTGCAAGAGTTCAGGGAGTTCGCGGTCAAGGGCAACGTGATTGACCTGGCCGTGGGTGTCATCATTGGAGGCGCCTTCGGCAAAATCGTGGATTCGGTGGTGTCTGACCTCATCATGCCGGTGGTGGGCCTGGTATTTGGCAAGCTCGATTTTTCCAACCTGTTTGTGGTGTTGGGGTCGGTACCGCCCGGCACAGCCATGACGCTTGACGCGCTCAAGAAGGCAGGTGTTCCGGTATTCGCCTACGGCAATTTCCTGACCGTGGCTGTGAACTTCACGATTCTCGCGTTCATCATTTTCATGATGATCAAGCAGATCAACCGGCTCAAGCGCGAAACGCCTGCAGCCCCTCCTGCGGCCCCTGCCGCACCGCCGGAAGACATCGTGCTGCTGCGCGAAATCCGCGACAGCCTGAAAAAATAAACACCCCCTGGGTCGCTCTCGCGCCCTCCTCCGGTACAGCGCGTGGCCCCTGGCGCGGGGCACTCCCCTGGCAGCACCAGTTTGGCAGCTTCCACGTTCTTGGCAGCCCATGGACTGCCGCAGCACAAAGGTTGAAAGCGCTAAGCGGAAAGCTGGCGGGCCATGCGCACAGCCTCTATCAGACTGGATGCGTCGGCAATGCCCTGCCCCGCGATATCGAACGCCGTGCCATGGTCGGGGCTGGTGCGCACCAGCGGTAAACCCAGGGTCACGTTCACGCCCTTGTCCACGCCCAGATACTTCACGGGAATCAATCCTTGATCGTGGTACATCGCAATGACCACATCGAATTCTCCCGGGTGGTTCGGCGTGTTGCGTGCACGCATGAACACGGTGTCGGGCGCGATGGGCCCGTGGACATCAATACCCTGGGCGCGTGCGGCGGCAATGGCCGGGGCGATGATTTCAACCTCCTCCCGGCCAAACAAACCGCTCTCACCCGCATGGGGATTGAGCCCCGCCACCGCGATGCGCGGTGGGCGGCCCAAAGTGCGCAGCAGCGCGGCGTGCGCAATCTGCACCGTCTGCAGCACATTGCCTTGGGTGACGGCCGCAATGGCGTCCCGCAGAGAGACATGAATGCTGACCAGCACGGTGCGCAACTCGTCGCTCGCCAGCATCATGCGCACCGGTACGGCATGCAGCGGCAGGGCCTGGTGAGCAGCAGCCTCGGCCTGCAGCAATTCGGTATGCCCCGGAAACGCCACATCGGCAACCGACAGAGCTTCTTTGTGCAGGGGCGCCGTCACCAACGCTGCGACATCGCCCCGCAGCGCGGCCCGCGCCGCCCACACCACACAGTCGGCCGCTGCGCGGCCTGCCGCCGCGCTGACCTGCCCCCAAGGCTGCGGGCCCGCAATGCCAGGCAACTGGAGCACCGGCACACAACGCGGCGGTATATGCAGTGCATCGGCAAGCGTGGTGATGTCAGCCACTGGAACGACCGGGGTGCCCGGGCGCACCACAGCCTGCGCAGCGCGCCGCAGTGTTTCGACGTCGCCGACCACAAAGCAGCCCGCGAGTTCAGCGGGCGCATCGCGAAATGCCTGCACCGCTATTTCCGGGCCGATGCCGGCGGAGTCGCCCTGGGTGATGGCAATGGTGGGGACTGCGGTACGGGTCATGGTGCGCTCAGAAAAATTTAGGTCAAATTGGCCTCTAGCGCTTATCTATCAAGCGCCAACAGCTATCAATACAGAAGCAAAATACGGTAGGCGCCGATTTGCCGCCGCGCCACCTTCTGCTATGCCGGGTTGTCGATCTCGATGAACTCGTGCTCCAGCCCCAGCGACTTGGCCACATGGGCGGCAACCGCAGGAGCGCCGTAGCGCTCGGTGGCATGGTGGCCAGCCGCAATGAAGCTCACGCCCATTTCGCGCGCCAGATGGGCCTGGGGTTCGGAGATTTCACCGGTGATGAAGGCATCGGCCCCTGCCGCCACCGCCGATTCGAAATAGCCTTGCGCGCCGCCCGTGCACCAGGCCACGCGGCGAACAGGTTGTGCGCTGCCCTCGACCAACGTCACCCGGCGGCCCAAAGCCTGTGCCACACGGTCTGCCAGTGCCTGCCCGCTGTCGAAAGCCGCCGGCGCCACAAAACCCAGGTCCTGATCACCAAACCGCGCATCTGCCGCCAGGCCCAGCACCCGGCCCAACTGCGCGTTGTTGCCGTACTCAGGGTGCGCGTCCAGGGGCAGGTGGTAGGCCAGCAGGTTGATGTCGTGCGCCAGCAGCAGTTGCAGCCGCTGCTTCATCCAACCCGTCACGCGGCCATCTTGCCCCCGCCAGAACAGGCCGTGGTGCACAAAGATGGCGTCTGCCCGGGCGGCAATGGCGGCTTCGATGAGCGCACGGCTGGCGGTGACGCCGCTCACGATGCGCGCGATGCGTGCCTTTCCTTCCACCTGCAGGCCGTTGGGCCCGTAATCCTTGAAACGTTCGGGTTGCAGCAGGCCGTCCAACGCCTGCACAAGTTCGGTGCGTGAGATGCTCATGCCGCTATTGTGCGCCGCCCGTCGGGGCGCTTGGCCATGTCCGGGCCGCCTTGCCCGCCCAAAAAAATGCGTTGCGGCCTCTGGAAAAACCGTCCGTTGTCCACACAACACGCAGAGGCCATGAACGCCCCCGGGTTTGCCGTTCAGCGACAATGACCGGCACTCTGGACTGTTGCGCCAGCCGGCGCAGTGCCGTGCCTTGCGTGACTCACACCAACAACAACACACCATGAAGCGAATTTGGCTCCTCTTCTCCCAGGCGGTAACGGTGTTCGTTGCCGCTTATTTCGTCGTCGCCACGCTGCAGCCTAACTGGCTGGGCCGTGGCGCCACACGCTCCGGCGCGGGCATCGCGCTCATCGAGGCACCCGCGGCGCCCGCCTCGCAGCCCGCCACTGGGAGTTTCAGTGGCGCCGCGCGCAAGGCCTCTCCGGCGGTGGTCAGCATCAACACCAGCAAGGCCGTGCGGCACCCGCGCAGCAATGACCCGTGGTTCCAGTTCTTCTTTGGCGACCAGGGCGCGCAGGCACAGGCAGGCCTGGGCAGCGGCGTGATCGTGAGTCCCGATGGCTACATCCTCACCAACAACCACGTGGTGGAAGGCGCCGACGAAATCGAAGTCACCCTGACAGACAGCCGCCGGGCACGCGCCAGCGTGATCGGTACCGACCCGGACACCGACTTGGCCATCCTTAAGATCGATCTCGACAAACTGCCGGTGATCGTGTTGGGCAATTCCGACCAGCTCGCCGTGGGCGATCAGGTGCTGGCCATCGGCAACCCCTTTGGCGTGGGGCAGACGGTGACCAGCGGCATCGTGAGCGCACTGGGCCGCACGCAACTGGGCATCAACACGTTCGAGAATTTCATCCAGACCGATGCCGCCATCAACCCCGGCAACTCGGGCGGTGCGCTGGTGGATGTGAACGGCAACCTCATGGGCATCAACACGGCCATCTACTCCCGTTCGGGCGGCAGCATGGGCATCGGCTTTGCCATTCCCGTTTCCACCGCGCGGCTGGTTCTGGACGGCATCGTCAAGGACGGCCAGGTCACGCGCGGCTGGATCGGCGTGGAGCCCAACGAACTCTCCCGCGAACTCGCCGAAACCTTTGGTGTGAAGAAGGCCACCGAGGGCGTGATCATCACCGGCGTGCTGCAAGACGGCCCTGCCGCCCAGGCGGGCATGCGGCCCGGCGACGTGATCGTGCGCGTGGATGGCAAGAACGTGGGCAATGTGTCCGAGCTGCTGACCGCTGTGGCTGCGCTCAAGCCAGGCACGGCATCGGAGTTCCAGGTTCAGCGCGGCGACCGGATGGTGGAGCTGAGCATCAACCCTGGCGTACGCCCCCGCCCCCAGCGCAACGTGAGGCGCTGAACCGCTAGACCTGCGCGCGGCGGCCACCAACAGCCACTGCGGCGCTCCGTTTGGGAGCTGAGACAGGCAGCAGCGGAATGATCAAGACTGCAAAAATAATAGCTGCCAGCGCTTATCCAGTAAGCGCTGGCAGCTATTTTTTCTTGGAGCCGTGACTCAGGGGCTTGAAGCGGGCTCCTGGCTGTCTTCCGGTGCTTTGGTGTGCTTGATAAAGATCTGCGCGGCCCAGATACCCACCTCATACAGCAGGCACATCGGGATTGCCAACGACAGCTGCGAAACCACGTCAGGCGGCGTCACGATGGCGGCGATCACAAACGCCAGCACGATGAAGTAGCCCCGGAAATCGCGCAGCTTCTGCACGCTGACGATGCCCATGCGGGCCAGAACCACCACGGCAATCGGCACCTCGAAAGCCAAGCCGAAAGCCAGGAACATCGATAGCACGAAGCTCAGATACGCCTCAATGTCTGGCGCGGCGGTGATGCTTTTGGGGGCGAAGCTCTGGATGAACGCGAACACCTGCCCGAACACGAGGTAGTAGCAAAAGGCCACGCCCACAAAAAACAGCAGCGTGCTGGAGATGACCAGCGGCAGCACCAGCTTCTTCTCGTGCGAATACAGACCTGGCGCCACAAAAGCCCACACCTGCCACAGCACAAAAGGCAAAGCCAGCAGGAAGGCCGACATCAGCAGAATCTTGAGCGGCACCATGAAAGGCGAGATCACCGACGTGGCGATCAATGTGGCGCCCTTGGGGAGGTGGGCCACCAGCGGCGCCGCCAGAAAGTCGTACAGCGCGCCAGGACCAGGAAAGAAGAACAGGAGGGCCGCCGCAATCGCAATGGCAATGATGGCCTTGACCAGCCGGTCGCGCAGCTCCATGAGGTGCTGCACAAACGGCTGCTCCGTGCCAGCCAGCTCGTCGTCTTTGGAAGGGGTGTCGGACATGGTGGGTCTTCGTGGGCGTCATGAGGGCCGCCCATGCGGCGCGCAGGGCGCCGCAGGCTGCTGCATCAGTGGAATTTCTGGGGGCGGAAGCGGGCCACGCGGGCGGCACCCGACTGCGCTTTGGTGCGCACGCCGCTTCTGGACTTGTACCACTGCGGGACTGCGCCACGCTTGAGGCGCCAGTTCTTGCCAGGGTGTTTGTAGGCTGGGACCACCGCGGCCTGCTCGCTCAGCGCATCGTTGGCGATGCTGGTGGTTTCGGCCCAGTCTTTCTCGAACTCACTGGCGCTGGTCTGGATGGAGCTGTGCACGTCGCGCGCAGCACTTTCCACCGTGTCCTTCATCTTCTTGAGCTCGTCGAGCTCCATGGAGCGGTTGACCTCCGCCTTCACGTCAGACACGTAGCGCTGCGCCTTGCCAAGCAGGGTGCCCACGGTGCGTGCCACGCGCGGCAACTTTTCAGGCCCGATGACGATGAGCGCCACAGCGCCAATCAGCGCCATCTTGGAAAGGCCGATATCAATCATGGATCAAGAGCGAAAAAGAGCAGAGGCCGACGGTTGGTGCGGCGCACTCAGCTCTTTTGCTTGGCTTCGACATCGATGGTGGTCTTGTCGGCGGCCTGGCTGTTGGCCACTTGACCAGCGGGTGGCGTGGCAGCGGTGTCCGGCGCGGAGCCGTCCTTCATGCCGTCCTTGAAACCCTTGACGGCGCCACCGAGGTCGGAGCCCATGTTCTTGAGCTTCTTGGTGCCGAACACCATGACGACGATCAGCAGCACGATCAGCCAGTGCCAGATGGAAAAAGAGCCCATGGAATATCTCCTAACGAATTGCAATCATTTTAGACGGGGGCCGTGACAGGAGTTCTGTGCGCATGCCCGAGGTGGGGAATCTCCCAGCCCCTCCGTCAGCCTGGTTCAGCCTTTGAGCCACGGACGCGGGCCGCCCATCACGTGCACGTGCAGGTGGTGGATTTCCTGCCCGCCTTCAAGCCCCGTGTTTACCACGACGCGAAAGCCACCTTCCGGGTACGGGTTGCAGCCCTGCTCCAGGGCCAGGCGAGGTGCCAGCGCCATGATGCGCCCCAGAACCCCGGCGTGGTCTTCGGTGACCTGCGCCATCGAAGGGATATGCACTTTGGGAATCATCAAAAAATGCACTGGCGCCCAGGGGTTGATGTCGTGAAAGGCGAAGATTTCCTCGTCTTCATAGACCTTTTTCGAAGGAATCTGGCCCGCGATGATTTTGCAGAAAAGGCAGTTCGGATCGTGCATGGTGAGGAGATGAAGAAAGCCAAAAAGCGGTTGGCGACAGCACGGCCGTCACAAACGCTCACGCATTGTCGGCGATCTTGATGGTGGGTCTCACGCCCACATCCTTGCGGTGCGCATGCAACCATTCCTGCCCAGCGGTGCGGCCCAGCGCGAACAGCTTGCGCACAAAGGCCATGTCTGCGCGCGTCTTGCTGTCGGCCCCGAACGGCGCCAGCACCGAGCCACCGTCGATGCGGTGCATGCGCACGTTTTTGTAGCGGCGCGGATCGAGCTTGCCTTCGGCCAGTAGCCGCCGCACAAATTCAATCGCTCGCATCTCGGCCAGCAGGCTGGCATTGAAGGTGACCTCGTTCATGCGCTCCATGATCTCGGGGCCCGAGTGCGGCAGCTCCAGGTGCTCGATGGGATTGATCTGCACCAGCAGGATGTCGGAAGTTTCGGTCTGGTAGATCAACGGGTGCAGCGCCGGGTTGCCCGAATAGCCGCCGTCCCAGTAGTGTTGGCCGTCAATCTCCACCGCCTTGAACAACAGCGGCAGGCAAGCCGAGGCCATCACCGCATCGGCACTGAGCTTGGGGCCCGAGAAGATTTCGCCGCGGCCTGTGCGCACGTTGGTGGCGCAGACGAACACCTTGGGCCCACCCGCAGCACTGATGGCGCGCCGCGCGTTGCACAGCAGGTCGAAGTCCACCTCACGCTCAAGCAAGCGGCGCAGCGGGTTGATGTCGAGCGGGTTGGTCTGGTAGGGCGACAACCACTGCCGCATCAACCCCATCATGGGGTTGGCGGCTGACAGGGGCGAGCCCCACATCAGGCTGCCCAGGGTGCCCACGCCTTCCCACAGCCGTGTGAGCGTGTCGCGTGCCGCCTGACAGCCTGCCAAGTGCGCTTCGTGCGGGTCCTTGTGCTCATGGGCCGCCTTGGCAAATCCGTGCGCGAGGGCCACGGCGTTCATGGCACCGGCACTGGTGCCGCTCACGCCATCGAACTGCCACTGCCCGTCTTCGAGCAATGCGTCCAGCACGCCCCAGGTCAGCGCCCCGTGCGAGCCTCCGCCCTGCAGGGCGAGGTTCAGGCGCGGCAGACTCGGCAGAGGCTGCGCGGGCGCGGCGGGTTCAGGCATCTACCGCCTGGTTTTTGCTCATGGCCAGCATGCCGCGCACGATGCGGTACAGGAACCAGAGCGAAATGATGCCCCACGCAATCCAGCCGGGCGCGATGAGAAGCAGCCACAGCGGGGCGGTCACGACATACAAAATCCCGACCCAGATGGTCGAGCGGATGCGCCAGGAGAAGTGGTTGGCCTGCCATGTGCCCTCGGCGTCGCTGCGCTTGACCAAGTCGATCACCAGCGCAATGACCAGCAGCAAGGCACTGGCCTGCGCCCCGGGCAACACCGCGCCCACAGCGACGATCAGGTGCAGCACATAGCTGACCCAACCGATGTTCTTGAGCCCTTGGGCTCGCTGCTCATGGGTGGTCACGTCGATGATGTCGCTCATGGAGATCCTTCTTCGTCGGCTGCACGCGCAGTGGCCTTGCGCAAGGCTTTTTCCTCGATACCGCTGGTGCCTTCGCGGCGCTCCAGCTCCGTCAACACGTCGGCGGGCGTGAGGCCGTAGTGCGCCAACGCCACCATGGAGTGAAACCACAGGTCCGCCACTTCGTACACCAGCTTGGATTTGTCGGCGCCGTGGTCCACATCCTTTGCCGCCATCACCACCTCGGTCGCTTCTTCGCCGATCTTCTTCAGGAAGCTGTCGGGGCCCTTATGCAACAGGCGCGTGACGTAGCTTTTCTCGGGGTCGCCACCGTTGGCCGGCTTGCGGCTTTCGATCACTTGTGCAAGGCGGGCGAGGGAATCGTTGGAGCTCATGGGTCTCTTTACTTGTAGATGGATTCGGGGTCTTTCAAGACCGGATCGACAGGCGTCCAGGCGCCGTCCTTGAGCACACTGAAAAAGCAACTGTGGCGGCCCGTGTGGCAGGCGATGCCGGGCTCGTGGCCGAGTTGGGTGACCTTGAGCAGCACCACGTCGTTGTCGCAGTCCAGACGGATTTCATGCACGGTCTGCACGTGGCCGGATTCTTCGCCCTTGAACCACAGCTTGCCGCGCGAGCGGCTGAAGTACACGGCGCGGCCAAGCTCCGCCGTTTTTTCGAGCGCTTCGCGGTTCATCCAGGCAAACATCAGCACGTCACCCGTGCCCTGCTCTTGCGCGATCACGGGCACCAGGCCCTGCGCATCCCATTTCACTTCGTTGAGCCAGTTCATGGGCGGGATTGTCGGCGATTTGATCTCCGGGGACTGAAGTAGCCCCAGAGTCTTTCAAGCCTTTTTGGCCTCTAGCGCTTTATGGATAAGCGCTAACAGCTATATTTTTAATAGCAATCACTCACAGTCGCACGGGAATACCGCGCTCGGCCATGCGGGCCTTGGCCTGGCCCACGGTGTATTCGCCGTAGTGGAAGATGCTGGCAGCCAGCACCGCATCGGCCCCGCCTTGCTGCACGCCGTCGGCCAAGTGGTCGAGGTTGCCCACACCGCCCGAGGCGATCACGGGCACGCTGACCGCGTCGCTCACCGCGCGGGTCAGGGCCAGGTCA
>JBCNOJ010000158.1:0-9879 GCA_039593925.1 Acidovorax sp. | reverse complement strand
TGTTCATGCCCGGCCCGTACAAGCGACCGGTCTGCACGCACGCGTTCGCAAACGACGTCGCTGCACGTGGCTGCGTCCATGCGGGTGGGTCCTCTGGTGCCTGCCAGCGGCGCTGCCCCACCGGGGCAGCCGCGTAAGGAACGCCTTTCCAGGCGTTGACGCCACTGACCGCCGCATCTGGAGCACCGACCACCGGGCCATGTTCTGTCGGCCGCTGCAGCCGCGCCGTGCCGGCGGGCGTGTGGGAGCAGGCGTTGAGCATCAACAGCGCGCCGAGGGCGAGAGTCCAGCAAGTCAAGATGGATTTCATGGTGCGCTCATTCGATCTTGATGTTGGCATTGCGAATCACGCCAGTCCATTTGCTTGTCTGCTCGTCGATGTAGGTCGCGAATTCGGCAGCGGGCGCGCCGCTGGCCTCCAGGCCCATGTCGAGCAGCTTCTGCTTGACGGCAGCGTCGTCGAGTGCCCGCAAGACAGCGGCTTGCAGCTTCGCCACCACAGGCCCTGGCGTGCTGGCTGGCACCATGAATCCGTACCACCCGGAGGCGACCACGCTCGGAAAGCCCTGTTCGCGGATCGTAGGTGCCGATGGGTACAGCGCGCTGCGTTTTTCCGAGGCCACGCCGAGCACCCTCAGCTTGCCGGCTGCAATGTGGGGCAAGGCCGAACTGATCGCCGTCAGGGTCGCATCGACCCGCCCGCCCAGCAACTCCGAATAGGCGATGGCGTCTCCGCGCATGTGCACACTGATCCCCTCCATGCCGGCTTCGCGCAAGAGCAGTTCGCCAGCAAGGTGGGGCTGCGAACCCGCACCGGGCGTGCCAATGTTGATACCGCCCGGGCGTGTCTTGGAGAACGCCACAAGATCGCGAACGGTCTTGATGGGGGTCTGCGCGTTGACGATCAGGAACAGCGGCGCATGCATGGCCATGGCGATGGGGCGCAGCTGGTCGCGCTGGTAGCTCAGGCCCTGTCCATAGAGCGCCTCGGCCGTGGCATAGGGCGCGGCCACATAGAGCACGGTGTAGCCGTCGGCGGGTGCGCGCGCAACGAACTCCGTACCCACCCGGGTGCCTGCGCCTGGCTTGTTCTCGACCACGAATTGCTGGCCCAGCACCTTGCCAAGGTACTCACCCAGAACCCGGGCGGAGAGGTCACTGGCGCCGCCCGACGCGTAGGGCGAAATCAGTTTGACCGGCCGCGTGGGCCAGTCCCCCTGTGCATGCGCGAGCAGGCCAGTACCGGACGCCAAGCCCGCAGCGAATGTGGCGAGGACGGTGCGGCGTTGGGGCCGCGTCGGGTGAAGGCTGTTCAAAGGCCCATGGTGCAAGCTCATGTCTGTCTCCTGTTGTGTTTGTATCGAGAGGCGCCGTACTACAGACGGCGCAAGGGGGGATATGGGAACCGGAATTCAAGGTGCCTTCGTCTGGGCTGGTAGAGCCGAAGGACCACGAAGAACGCCTCGCCGGGCGGAGCGGGCAGCCAGTTGTGCGCGGCGCCCGGATCCTCGGACTGAATGCGAATGGAAAGGCTGCCGTCCGCCCCCCACTGCAGGCCCGGCAGGCGATCGCCAACCGAATAGCGGTGCGCCGGGTTGGCCACGAGCAGGCAGTCGCTTCGCCGGTACAGCGTGAGTGACCAGAAGGCGTCCACCTCAGGCACGGCGTCGGGCTCGAACTTCAGCTCATAGGCGTGCGAACCGTTGAGCAGCGCTCCGCTGGCGTCCACCTCGGCAGTGGGGTACATGGCCTCCTCAATGCCCAATGCACCGATGAAGTTGCGCGCAACGCGCGCGCGCATCTCCACATCTTCACCCCAATGCGTACGCACCGCGACGGGCAGCGCCCAGCCGCCCCCCAACGCATGCGGCTGGGCCTTCTGGCGAAGCTCCTCGAATACGAGCGGCAATGCTTGCGCCAGTGCGGCACCATCCACCGGCCAACACAGACGCTCTCCCACTGGCACCGGGTTGCGAGCCAATGCGTCGTCGATCATGGCGCGGTAGAGCGCGGCATCCGGCGCGCCCCCCGCGCCGCCATGGAGCACCGTGTCCACCCGAAAAGCGGCAACCCCGCCATCCAGCCGGTGCGTGGTGATGCCACGTTGCAGCGCGGCTGCTTGTTCCAGATCGTCCGGACGGTCGTCCACCAGCAGACGTCCGATCACCCAGACATCCTCGCCAGGCGCAGAGATCACGTTATCCACGCCATCGGGCACCGGACCTTCCCAGGAAGGCCCATGCACCAGCGTGCGCTGGCGCCTGTTTCCGGTCGTGCGGCGCCCCACATAGGCAAACGGGTTGGTCCACGCATCGAGCAGGCCCAATGTCCAGTAACGCTCACCCATATCGGGCGTGTCGATCAGGACGGGGCCTCGGGACAGATCCAGCCACGCATTGCTGAAGACCGTGTCGTTGTTGGGACTGACCACCTCGCGGTCGTCGGGCCCGATCCTGCGGTGGGTGTGGGTGAAATGGTTGACCCACCGCATGGATGAAGCCGGGTCGTCGCTCGCAAAACCCAGAATGGGATGGCGCCGGCCCGTGGTTGCCGCGCGCATGCGCATCATCTCGAACAACGGCAAGGTCTGCAGCACCGCTGTGCGCGCGGCCTCGAAGGCAGGAGAGCCAGCATCGGAAAAATGGGCGGCCATGTTCATGCGACCACCCCGGTTGAACGCAGTGCGGCAATCTCCAGCGCCGAGTAGCCACATTCGGCGAGCAGTTGGGTGCTGTCCGCCCCGCAATCCGGCGCCGCGGCGGGCGCGGGTCGGCGACCACTGCCCATGCGGTATGGCAGCCCGAGCGCTCGATACCCCGCGCCGTCCGGCGACATTGCGTCCACCATGATTCCACTGGCGATCACGTCGGGATGGGCCAGCACGTCGCGATAGCGCCGCACCGCACCGGCAACAATTTGCTGCTGACTGAGCATTTCGACGGCCGCATCGCTGGTGTAGCTTGAAAGGCATTCATCCAGCACCCGGCGCAGTTCTGTGCGGTGGGCCACTCGCTGGTCGTTGCTGCAAAAGCGCGGGTCGTTAACCAGTTCTTCGCGGCCAACAGCACGGCAAAACCGCTTCCAGTGGTCTTCAGCGTAGGCGGACAAAACGATATGGCCATCACGCGTGGCAACCATCTCCGCTGCGGGCGCGTTGTGGGGTTGCCCGTGCCCGATGCGAGTGGGTTCGGGCCCGCCGCCCAGGTACTCACACCAGGTCGCCCCCTGCAGATGGAGGGCCGTCTCCAGCAGCGACACTTCCAGCGTCTCCCCCACGCCGCTGCGCTCGCGCCCGTACAGGGCCGCCAGGATGGCCTGCGCACCCAGATCAGCGGCCGCCGCATCGATGATGGGCACGCCCACCTTCTGCGGCGAACGCTCCGCTTCGCCCGTCACGGACATGAGACCGCTTTCCGCCTGTGCCGCAATGTCGTAGCCGGGGCGTTCGCTCGACGGGCCGCCACTGCCAAAACCCGATATTGATAGGTAAATGACTCTGGGATACAGAGCGCGCACCTGCGACGGCCCCAGCCCCAGCTTCTCCACTGCACCGGGGCGCAGGTTTTGCACGACCACGTCGCACCTGGCGATGAGGCGCCACGCGACTTCCCGGCCAGCCTCGCTCTTGAGGTCGAGGGCGATGGAACGCTTCCCCCGGTTGTAGGCCCGCACCATGGCCTCGCCATAGCGCCCTACATGGCGGGCCTGATCACCCGTGATCGGCTCGACCTTGATCACCGTGGCGCCCAAATCCGCCAGCGCCATTGCCGCACCGGGGCCTGCAATGTATTGGCCCAGATCAATGACAGACACGCCGGCCAGGGGGGCAGCGGGTGGCGCCGCAACGTTTTCTTGGTAAGAGGACATGGCCGCAACGATAGTCGCGGTCGACATTCCTGAAAATTCGATAATCTTGATTGGATGATCGCTTTTGGTGATCGCCCAGCTTACATCCATTCACGGAGGCGCTCCATGCCTTTCCCATCCGACTATCTGGTCCGCCGCCTGCGCATGCGGCACTTGGAACTGCTTGTGGCCCTGGCGGATTCCGGCTCCATGCGCGCCGCTGCCAGCCGACTGAACCTGAGCCAGCCCGCGCTGAGCAAGATGCTGGGTGAGATTGAAGCGGGCTTCGGTACACGCTTGTTCGAACGCACGGCCCACGGACTGCGGGCCAATGCAGCAGGAAACGCTGCGATCTACCGGGCTCGGGTCATCCTCGGCGAACTTTCGCGCAGCAAAGACGAGGTGGATGCTTTGCGCGACGGCGCAGAGGGCTTGCTGCGGCTGGGCACTCTGTCCGTGACTGCCACCGTGCCCCAAGCGATCATCGAACTGCGCAGGCGATTGCCCACTGCGTATGTGCAAGTTCAGGAAGGCAGGGTCCGCGAGTTGATCCAGCGACTCTTGAACGGTGAACTCGATTGCGTGTTCGGCGCTGTAACGCCCGAGCTGCTCACCAGTTCACAACTCTCGCTTCTGAAGCCGGAGTTGCTGGTGGAGGACGAACTGTGCGTGCTGTGCGCGCAGGGGCATGGTCTGTCGCGCAAGCGGCGGTTGGGCTGGAACGATGTGCAGGCGCAACCGTGGGTCGCCCCGCCGAAAGACACCTTGGTTCGACAGGCGCTGATGACCGCTTTTCTCAATGCGGGTCTGGAGCCGCCGGAACCCGCTGTGGAAGTGCTGTCCTCTGTCACCCTGGGGAGCGTTTTGCGCCTGGATGGAGCCATGCTGGGGGCGGTGCGTTTTGAACAGGCACGGGACGAGCTCGCGCGGGGCGGCATCGTCCGTCTGCCCATCACGCCGGCAGTGCGGCTGCCGTCTCTGGGTCTCTATACGCGCCGGGGGGCTGAAGGATCTCCCCAGGTGGTGCAGGCTTTCGCAGAGGCAATACGTTTGGTGAGGCTGCGCGTGAACAGAAAGCAGTCCCTAAGCCGGACACCTTCGTGAAGAAGACCCAAGGACTCTTTGACCGAGCCGCAAGGCGCGGCCCGTGTGCGATCCCGCGTCAACGCAAGCTCAGCGTCTGGCGCTTCCAGGCGGGATCCTGCCAGCGCTGGAACAGGGGCAGCGCGGCCACATCACCCGTCACGCGCTCAGTGGTCAAGCCGTCCAGGCGCACCACCTCAAAGCTTTTGCGGTAGCGGCCTTGGCCCCTGGCTTCGCGGGCGACCAGCATCTGCTGACCGCCTGGCACCCAGCCCGCCCACTCGGCCACGCCCGTCTCGGGGGTGGTGGCCGCGGGCGGCAGCACATCGGCCACCCAGCCTTCGGGCGTTTTGCGCAGCACCCACAGCTCGCGCCAGCCCTCCATCGGTTGTACGGCCAGAGCGATGGCTGTGCCTTCGCGGTTGGTGCTTGCGGATGCCGTCCACACCACGCCATAGGTACAGCGGCGCAACAGCGGGGCCTTTGCGCCGCCCTGCGCGTTCACCAGAAGCACGCAGGTTTCGCCGGGGGCGCCAGCCTCGGTGACGATCAAGGGACGGCCCGCAGGCGCCGCTGGCGCGCTGGCCGGCACCAGAGCCCAGCGCACTGCGCTGACCCGCATGGCAGCATCGTTGTAGGCAGGCTGGTCTTCATCAGGCAGTTCGTTCTTGCCCACCCCCGCGAACTCGGTGAGTGCGCGGGCTGCAGCGGCAGCGACGGCCGGTTCCGCGCTGCCCTTGCGCGCTTGCTGGAAGGCCAGAGCACCCCACACACTGGCTCGGCGCATCTGCACGCGGTTGCGCAGGTAGCCAGGCAGCCCGGCCACGTCCACGCGCTCCAGCACATCGGCCTGCCAGGCAATGACCTTGGCGCGCTCGTGCGCCGGCAGGTCAGGGTCGATGCATTCGGAGCGGGTCAGCGCCAGCGCCGCGCGGGCGCGTTGCTCGGCGTCCGCCACGGGCATGGCCAGCAGGCGCCGAAAGGCCTCGCCCTCGTAGCACACCTGCATGCGGCCGTCGACCTCGTAGGTGGCAAAGCGCACGCCGTAGCCATTGGCCACATCCAGGTGTGCCGACAGCGTGGCGCCCGAGGCCTTGCCCGGCACGGCCACGGATGCACGGCGGGCCAGCCGGTCGGCGAAGGTGCCCAGCGCATCGAAGGCCTGAGCGCCCTCCACACCGGCCAGCGCCTTGGCAGGTGCCGCCTGCAAATACGCTGCGGTGAGCCCGATGCCAAGCGCCTCCGAACCAGGGGTGTCTTGCACAAACCGCATCACGGCCAGCAGCGCTGGGCCCTCTGCCTCGGTCAGCGCCACGCGGCGTACGTCGCTGGCGCGGATAAAGCCTCCACGCTCACGCTTGTGGTCCCACACCTGCAGGTAATCCAGGCGCTCACCGCGCACTTCCAGCACCTCGCCCTGCCACAGGCTGGCCTGCTGCTGTGCGCCGTCGCGCGGAGCAGCGCGCAGACTGGCCTGGTCTTGCACCACGATGGCGCTGGCTGCCACCTGGGGCAGGGGAGCGGCTTTGGCCGCGATGGTGGCTGCAACGCTGGCCACGGCCACCAGCAGGGTTGCAAGGGTGACATTCATGATCACTGCTCCGTGGTGGTGGTGTTCAGGCCATCGTCTGCCACAGCGGCAGCCTGTGCGTTGCGCTGGCCACCGAGCAGCGCGGCACCGATGAAGTCGCCATTGGTGGGCGGGGGCGCGATGATGACTTGGATCTTGTCCGAGAGCTTGTCGGCCAGCGTCTTCTGAATGAGCAGCGGGTGTCTGGTCACCAGCGCGCCTTCGCGCGCCATTTGCTCGGCGTTCACCTTGCCGATGCGCTCCATGCGGTAGGCCTCGGCCTCGGCCAGCTTCTGGCGGGCGTCTGCCTCGCCGTTGGCCTCAATGCGGCGGGCCTGGGCGGCGCCTTCGGCAGCTTTCACGCGTGCCACGCGCTCGGCTTCGGCCTCCAGCTGGCGCTGCTCGATCTGGCGCTGCTTGAAAGGCAGCACGTGTTTCATCGCCTCCTCCTGGGCCTTGGCGGCAATGACCTGCTCGCGCGCTGCGGCTTCGGCAGCCACCTCGCGGCGTACCTTGTCGGCGCTGGCATCCAGCTCGGTTTCCTTCACCCGCTTGTCTTTGAGCTCCAGCGTGTAGCGCATCTTTTCGGACGCCAACTCCTCGGCCAGCAGGCTGTCCATGCCCCGGCGGTACTCGGCGGGCAAGTCCACCTTGCCGATCTGCACGCTGCGCAGCGTGACGCCATCGGCCGCCAGGCGGGCGCGCAGTTCGGTTTCGATGATTTGCGCAATTTCGGCGCGCTTGGACGAGAAGATTTCACGCACGGTGTAGCGGGCGAACACCTTGTAGACCAGCCCCTGCACGGCGGGCTCGACGATGTCTGCACCCACGTTGTCGGGCAGGTTGCCAGCCTTGACGGCGGGTGAGTTGGGGTCCAGCGCATAACGCACGCTCAGGTCGAGGCCTAGCGAGAGCCCTTCCACCGACTGCAACGGCGCACTGCCGGTGGCTTGGCGCATGGCTTCGGGGCGGTAGCTCTGGTCACGCAGGGAGAACACGCGCACGGTGTGCAGACCTGGCACCACCCACACGCTGCCATCGCGCCACAGGCTCACGGCACCGGTGAACTGGTTCAGGCGCACACCCAGATCACCCTGCGCCAGATGTTGAACCGGTGGGTTGCGAACCACCATGAGGCCCGCTGCGGCCACCACGGTGCCCGCCACCATCCAACGCACGGTGTGCGCCGTTGGCAGCAGGTAGGCCCAGTTCACGCGGGGTGCAGGCTCCGTGACCGGGGCAACGAACGCCTCTTCGCCTGCTGCCGGATTTTGCGAATCATCCAGGCCGGGCTCCGTGCCCGCTTCGGGCAAGGCGGTGGACGGGCGGCCCTTCAGGGTCTGCACGATGCGGTTCCAGGTGGCTTTCATGGTGTTTCTCTCTCGGGTGAATTCGGTGTCGTTGTCGTCTGTGTCTGAGCCTCCGCCGTGGCTGCTCATTGAGGACCGATTGTTCGAATCCACCCCGGAAGCAACAACGCTGCGCCACGCCCAATGCGCTCACACCGGCAGCTCGAACCTTCCGGCCCCGGAAGAAAAACTCACACCGCCCCATGCGCGCCGTCGGGATAATCCGCCCAACCCCTACTGCTCCACCCTGCCCATGACCCGCATCGCCGTGATCGAAGATGACCTGCCCACCAGCAACCAGTTGGCAGGGTGGATACGCAGCGCCAAAAGCGGCATCGTCATCGACCAATGGTTCACCCGCGACGAGGCGGAGGCGGCGCTGGCCCGCGAACACTACGACGCCGTGGTGCTCGATATCGAACTGGGCCGCGAGCGCCACGCTGGCGTGGCCCTCATCAACGCCATCAACAAGCTGCGCCATGGCACGCCGGTTCTGGTGGTTTCGGCCATGCCGGCGGCCATCTACCGCAGCATCATGAAAGCGCTGGACGCGTGGGACTACCTGCAGAAAACCACGTTCGAAGAAGCCGACTTCATCGAAACCTTCCTCGACATCCTGCGCACCACACAGGCACAGGCCTCTATCGCAGCATCCCCCGCGCCCGTAGGCGATGCCCTGGTGCTGGACCCGCTGTGGCAGCGCACCCCCACCTGGCGTGGCGAGCGCATCAACCTGCCGCTGACGGCGCAGCGCATCCTGGCCACGCTGCACCAGCACAGCGGTGAGGTGGTGTCTTACGAAGATCTGTTCGAGGTGGTGAAAAGCGGGCGCAATCGGGACAACGTGCGCAAACATGTGAGCACCATCCGCGAGGCGCTGCGCGAGGTAGACCCCAGCTTCGAAGGCATCGAGAACGTGCCGATGCGCGGCTTCCGTTGGACAGGCCGATGAAGCGGTTGCTCCGCCCTGCGCTGGAGATGCCCCGGCTGGGCCTGCCCGCGTTTCGCCTGCGCATTTTGGTGCGCAGCGTGTTTTTGCTGCTGGCGCTGGCCACGGTGGCGCTCAGCGTGGTGCTGCTGCAGGAGGAAAAAGAGCGCGCCTGGAAAAGCTACCAGCACGGCTTTGAACGCAGCCAGTCCGAGGTGATGGCCCGCCTGCGCCACCCGTCGGGCCAGTTGGCGCTGCTCAACGCAGACCACCAGGCACCCCGCTCCCGAGGCCTGGCGCCATTGCTGCTGCCCTATTCGGCCATCGATTTCGACGATCAGAACAAGGCCCAGCAGGCCGTGGAAATGGCAGGCTGCGCCGTGCAATACCCCGATGGCTCGTCCCTGTGTGCTGCGATTGGCAACAACCCGTATGCAGGGGGATTCATCTACCTGGTGGGTAGCTTCTATGCGGGCGAATTGGTGCCGCGGGAGCGGGGTGTGCTGGCGCTGGACAGCGTGCACCGTGCGCTCATCTCTTTGGACATGCGGGGAGAGCACTTTCGCTGGGTGGCGCCCTTTGAGGCGCTTGCGCCCCAAGGCACGGTCAGCACGCGGGGCAGGCTCACGGGGTTTGTGGACACGGGCGAAGCCACCCTGGACATTCGCGCCCGGCCTGTGCGGGACTTCCGTGGCTGGCTCTGGCAAAGCGGCAACTGCCGCGATCTGGCAGGCGCCGTGCCCGCGTGCGCACGGCGCACCTTCTATTCCATCCGCCTGCCGGTGGAGCTCTTCAGGGAGGCCCTGTTCCAGAAGCGCCCGCTGGTCTGGCCGCCCGAAGACCTGGGTGCCATGCGGCTGCAGGTGCAGATGATGGGCCCAGGCACCGGCACCGCCCTGTTCGACAGCAACACCCCCGGCGCACAGCCAGCAGCATCACTGGCTGAGGTGGCTCGCACCCTGCTGCCCGGCGAGCGCGTGCAGATCCGCAAGCTGGGCTCCAGCGGCAGCGATGCCATCACGCTCAAAGGAACCGATGTGCAGGCCGACCCTTCGGCGCCTTGGCTGATTCGCCTCATCGGCTGGCTGCCGCTCGACCTGCGC
>JBCNOJ010000157.1:0-9994 GCA_039593925.1 Acidovorax sp. | reverse complement strand
GCTACGATCCGACTTGGGGCTGGATGTGTACGAGAGTGAGCCCGCACCGCCGACCGAGCTGGTTGGGCTGGACAACGTGGTGCTCACGCCCCACGTGGCAGGCTGGTCGCCGGAGGCGGTGCAGGCATCGGTGGACCGGTTTATGGAAAACGCGCGCCGCCATCTGGCGGGCGAGGCGCCGGTGTCTCCGCTCTGAAAATCTGAATGAAAATGGGCTCTAGCGCTTATTGGATAAGCGCTGGTAGCTATTAAATTGGGAGTTTTGGTGATGGCCCTGGATGTCGAAGCCCTGCAGGCCCGGCTGCGCGCCTTTGCGGCCGAGCGGCAGTGGCAGCCGTTTCACACGCCCAAGAACCTGTCGATGGCGCTGATGGTGGAGGTGGCCGAGTTGGCCGAGATCTTCCAATGGATGACGCCCGAACAATCGCTGGCTGCGCGCGATGACCCGGCGCTCAAAGAGCCCATCGCCGACGAGGTGGCCGACGTGCTGCTGTACCTGCTGCAGATCGCCGACCACGCTGGGGTGGATCTGGCGCAGGCGGTGGAGCACAAGCTGCGCAAGAACGCGGTCAAACACCCGGTGCCCAGCGGAGATTCAAAGCAAAAATAGCTTCCAGCGCTGATCGGATAAGCGCTGGAAGCTATATGGTTTGTAGCAATTTCGGCATGCCGCTCGCAGGTGGCAACACGCCGACAGGCGCTGCGTTTGTTTACTTCTTGCGCGCAGCAATCGCCTTTTCAGCGGCAGTGACCAGGTCGGCGCCGATCTGGCCTTTCCACTTGTCGTACACGGGGCGCGTGGCCTTCACGAACGCGTCGCGCTCGGCGGCAGACAGCTGCGTCACGGTCACGCCGTTGGCCGCGATTTCCTTGAGCAGGGGCTTGTCGGCCTCAATGACTCCTTTTCGGGCGATGGCGATTTCTTCCTTGCCCGCGTCGATGGCGGCCTGCTTCACGATTTCGCGATCAGCCGGCGTCCAGCTGTTCCAAATATCCTTGTTCACCACAAATACCAGCGGATCATTGATGTAGCCCCAGATCGTCAAATATTTTTGTGAAACGGTGTGGAGCTTTGCTGCGGTAAACAGGGCGAGCGGATTTTCTTGTCCGTCAACGGCACCGCTGGCAAACGCGGGCTGCGCGTCGGCCCAGCTCATCTGCGTGGGGTTGGCGCCCAGCGCCGTGAAGATGTCCAAAAACAACGGGGAGCCCACCACACGGATCTTTAGGCCCTTGAGGTCAGCGGGCGCTTTGATCGCGTGCTTTGAGTTAGAGATCTCGCGATAGCCGTTCTCGCCCCAAGCCAGGGGCACCACGCCCGCCTTGTCCAGCGTCGCGAAGATCTGCTTGCCCACCTCGCCCTGTGTCACGGCATCCACCGCAGCGTAGTCTGGGAAGAGAAATGGCATGGAAAACAGATTGAGCTGCTTGACCTGGGGCGACCAGTTGATGGTGGAGCCCACGGCCATGTCGATCACGCCCTGGCGCAGCGCGCTGAACTCGCGCGTCTGGTCGCCCTGGATCAGCGACACCCCGGGGTACAGCTTGATGTTGATGCGGCCGTTGGTGCGCTCGCGCACCTTGTTGGCCCACAGCTCACCGCCTTTGCCCCAGGGGAAGGCCGTGCCCAGCACCAGCGACATGCGGTATTCGCTCTTGTACGCCGTCTGCGCGATGGCAGCCGGTGCGGTGAAGGCGAGGGCGGCGGCAGCAGCCACGGCCGAGGTGAGGAAGGTGCGCAGTTTCATGGGTTGTCTCCTTGTTGGATGGATGGGTGAGAGTGGAAATCAGTAGCCCAGCTGCTGCGGCAGCCAGAGCGCAATCGACGGGAACACGACGACGAGCAGCATGGCCAGCGTCATGGCCAGCACCAGCCAGATGACCCAGCGCGTGGTCTGCTCCATGCGCACGTTAGCGATCTTGCTGGACACCATCAGGTTCACCGCCATGGGCGGGGTGAACTGGCCGATGGCCACGGTGAGCGTGAGCACCACGCCAAACCAGACCACGTCCCACTGGTAGTGCTGCATGATGGGCATGAGCAGGGGCACAAAGATCAGGAAGATGGAGATGCCATCCAGGAACATGCCGGCGATCAGCAGCAAGACGATCAGCGCGCCGAGCACGCCCTGTTCGCTCAGCCCGGACTGCACGATGGCGCGTGTGATGGGGTCGATGACCCCCAGCGTGGAAAGCGAGAACGCAAAGATGCCTGCCAGCGACACCACCACGAGGATCACGGCCGACAGCTCGCCCGCCTCCCGCAAGATGGTGAACAGGTCGCGCACACGAATCGTGCGGTGGATGCACATGCCCACAAACAGCCCGTAGAACACGGCCACCACCGCAGCTTCGGTGGGGGTGAACCAGCCCGCACGCATGCCCCCCAGAATCACCACGGGCGCGGCCAGTCCCCAGGACGCTTCGCGCAGGCTGCGCCAGAACGGCGGGCGCGGCATGTCGGCCTCTGCGGCGCCCATCTTGTGGCGGCGGGCCAGCCACACGGCAGGCACGATCAACGCAACGCCCGCCAGGATGCCGGGGAACATGCCTGCGGCGAACAGGGCGGGCACCGAGGCACCCGGCACCAGCACCGAATACACGATGAACGCGACCGATGGCGGAATAAGAATGTCGGTGGCTGCGGCACCGGCCACCACGCTGGCCGAGTAGGCGGCGGGATACCCGGCGCGTGCCATGGCTGCGATCATTACCCCACCTACGGCGGCGGCAGTCGCGGGGCCCGAGCCCGAGATGCCGCCCAGGAACATGGCCACGGCAATCGCCACCAGCGGCAGCATGCCAGGCCCCCGGCCCACGATGGACACGGCAAAGTTCACCAGCCGCAACGCCACGCCCGAGCGGTCGAAGATCGAGCCCACCAGCACAAACATCGGGATGGCGAGCAGCGGGTATTTGCCCAGGCCGGCGTAAAAGTTCTGTGGCACCGCCAGCAGGCCGAACCAGGGCGCCTCGGCATTGGCGACGGCGATGGCGGTAGCACCCGCCAGGCCCAGTGCCGCGCCAATCGGCACGCCCAGAAACATCATGCCCAGAAAGGCGACAAACAGCAGGGTCGCGATCATGGGCGGGTTCCCTGTTCAGCCGATGCGCGCCGCAGCCGGGCGAACAGTTGCAAGGCTCTGGCAGTGGTCAGTGCGCACAGCACCGGCAGCCAGACCGAGTACCACCACTGCGGCACGCCAATGCCGGGAGAGGTTTCTTCAAACCGGTAGTCGTCCCACACCACACGGATGCTGAGCACCGTGATGAGTGCAAACAGCAGGACCGCCATCAGGGCGCCGAACTGTGCCAGCACCTGGCGCCGTCGCTCGGAGCCGCCATCGGCAAAGAATTCGATACGGATGTGCAGCTGCCGCGCCACGGCGGCGGAACCGCCTACCAGGGCCAGCACGATCATCAGGAACACCGAAATTTCTTCGGTCCACGCAAACGATGCATCGGTGAAATAGCGCACCACCACGTTCACAAAGGTGATGAGCGCCAGGGCGGCCATGGTCAGGACGATGAGCCAGTCTTCCAGGCGGAGAGAGCGGGGCTCGTCGGTAGGGGCACTGGGCGCCGCAGCAGGCACTGGCGGCGCAGCAGATGGCCCTTCAGGAGTGGAAGTGGACATGAACGCGGGGAATCAGAAGAACAAGGGCTGATGCCGATCTTGCTGCCCGGCGGCGTTGTGCACCTGGGGCGTTGACCGAGGGTGAGGCGGGGTAGACGCACCAGATATTATGCGTCGCTTGCTATGCATGCACAGCATTGGTGCGGCGCCGCAAATGCGTGCGCGGCCTTGGTCGATGCGCGGTGCGCCCTGTAGAAACCCTCATGCTGGCGGCCAGCACGCTACAGCCTGCGCGCGGATAATGCGCCGATGGAAACCAAGTGGCTTGAAGATTTCGTCAGTCTTGCGGAAACGCGCAGCTTCAGCCGCTCGGCCCAGCTGAGGCACGTCACCCAACCCGCCTTCTCGCGCCGCATCCAGGCCTTGGAAGCCTGGGCAGGCACCGATCTGGTGGACCGCAGCTCTTACCCCACCCGCCTTACACCCGCTGGCAAGACCTTGTACGACCAGGCGCTGGAAATGCTGCAGGCGCTGCAGAACACCCGCGCCATGCTGCGTGCGCACACCAGCGCTGGCAAGGACATGATCGAGTTCGCGGTGCCGCACACGCTGGCATTCACGTTCTTTCCTGCGTGGGTCTCCAGCCTCAGTGACAAGTTCGGCCCCTTCAAAAGCCGGCTCATCGCGCTGAACGTGCATGACGCGGTGATGCGTCTTGTGGAAGGCGGCTGCGACCTGCTGATTGCCTATCACCATCCGTCGCAGCCCTTCCAGCTGGATGCCGACCGCTATGAAATGGTGAGCTTGGGTCAGGAAGTGCTGTCGCCCTATAGCAAGGCCGACTCTGACGGCCAGCCCCAGCACCGCCTGCCCGGCCGGGCGGGGCAGCCCCTGCCGTACCTGGGCTACGCGCCAGGAGCCTATCTGGGACGGGTGACCGAACTGATTCTCAAGGAAGCCGGTACGCCCATCCATCTGGAGCGGGTGTATGAGACCGACATGGCCGAAGGCCTCAAGGCCATGGCACTGGAAGGCCATGGGGTTGCCTTTTTGCCCCACAGTGCTGTGAAGAAGGAGCTGCGTGCGCGTCGGCTCGTCAGTGCCGCACCTGCCGGCACCGAAGACCTGCAGATGACCATGGACGTGCGTGCCTACCGCGAAAAACCTGCGGGCAAAGAAGCCCCCAAAGGTACGGCCCAGGCGCTGTGGACCTACCTGCAAATGCAGGCAGGGTCATGCTAAGGGTAAATACGGATATAAAAAGCTTGCATAGTTGCGCGCTCAAACGGCATTGGAGTTTCACCGTAACGACACGTACAGTCTGCGCCATCGCCGGGTTGATGGCTTCAGCGTGTGCCTTGCAGACACTGCGGTGGCACGAAGATTGCAAAACCAGCCCATTCATTCACTGAGGCACCGCATGAAAGTTCAGCATTGGGGATTCGCCTGGGGCCTGCTGGTCCTGTGCTGCACCGGCGCGGCGTCTGCCCAAGGCGTACTGGAGCGTGTCAGCGCTGGTGGCAAGCTGGTCATCGCGCACCGTGAGTCGTCGGTGCCTTTCTCGTATGTAGATACGGCCTCGGGCAAGCCCGTGGGCTACGCGGTGGATCTGTGCCTGCGGCTGGCCGAGGTGGTGCGCAAGAAGACCGGCAAGAAAGACATGGAGGTCGAGTTCCTGCAGGTTACGCCCGCCAACCGCATGACGGTGATCGAGCAGGGCAAGGCCGACCTGGAGTGCGGCTCTACCACCAACAACGCTGAGCGCCGCCAGAAGGTGGGCTTCACGATTCCCCATTTCATCACCGGCGCGCGCCTGCTGGTCAAATCCGCCAGCCCGATCGACCGCGTGGAAGACCTCAACGGCAAGAAGCTGGTGTCCACCAAGGGCACCACGCCGCTCAAAGCCGCCGACCAGGCCAACCGTGAGCGCCTGATGGGCATCACCATCGTCGAGGCGCCTGACCACGCCAAGGCGGTCGAGATGGTGGAAAAAGGCGAAGCCGACGCGTTTGTGATGGACGACGTGCTGCTGTACGGCCTGGCCGCCGGCCGGCCCGACCCCAAGGCGCTCAAGGTCGTGGGCCGTTTCATGACCACCGAGCCCCTGGCAATCATGTTGCCCAAAAATGATCCCGAGTTCAAAAAACTGGTCGACGAGGAAATGCGCCGCCTGATCACCAGCCGCGACATTTACCCGATTTACGACAAGTGGTTCAACAAACCCATCCCCCCGAACAACACGGTACTGAGCCTGCCGGTCAGTTATCTGTTGCGCGACTTCTGGAAATACCCTACTGACCAGGTTCCTTTCTGACTAACAATCCTGGTTACGTGGTCCCCTGTTTTGGAGTGTTCGGCCAGCCGGCCCGTTCGGCATGGGCGGATCTCTAAAATAACCTCCCTCTTTTTCCCGCTTTACACACAAGGAGATACCTATGAAGAAGCATTTGCTCGCGGTTGCCGTGACCGCCCTGGCTGCCAGCAGCGCATTCGCACAGGCTAACGACACCCTGGCCAAGATCAAGGCCTCGGGCAGCGTGACGCTGGGCGTGCGTGAGTCTTCCGGTTTGTCCTACACGCTGGGCAACGGCAAGTTTGTCGGCTTCCACACCGAAATGGGCGAAGTCGTTCTGGCCGACATCCAGAAGCAGCTGGGCCTGGCCAAGCTGGACATCAAGTACCAGCCCGTCACCTCGCAAAACCGTATCCCTCTGGTGACCAACGGCACCGTGGACCTGGAGTGCGGCTCCACCACCAACAATGCCACCCGCCAGAAAGACGTGGCCTTTGCTGTGACCACCTACGTGGAAGAAGTGCGCACGGCCGTGAAGGCCAACTCGGGCATTAGCTCGATCAAGGACCTGAACGGCAAGACCGTGGCCACCACCACAGGCACCACTTCGGTGCAGACCCTGCGCAAGCACGAGCGCGCTGGCGGCATTGACTTCAAGGAAGTGTTCGGCAAGGACCATGCTGACAGTTTCCTGATGCTCGAAACCGGCCGCGCTGACGCATTCGTGATGGACGGCTCCATTCTGGCTGCCAACATCTCCAAGTCCAAGAACCCTGCCGACTACAAGATCGTCGGCGAAGTTCTGAGCGTGGAACCCATCGCCTGCATGCTGCGCAAGGACGACGCTGCCTTCAAGAAGGCTGTGGACGACTCCATCAAGCGCCAGATCGCAGACGGCTCGCTGGCCAAGCTGTACGACAAGTGGTTCATGCAACCCGTGCCACCGACCAACACCAAGATTGGTCTGCCGATGTCCGAAGCCACCAAGGCTGCATGGGCTAACCCCAACGACAAGCCCATGGAAGACTACGCAAAGAAGTAATCGACTAAGTGCTTGTGCCCCTTCGGCCAGCTGGTTTGAAGGGGCTTTTTGTTGGGCTTTCCAAGTGAATGGGTAGCCCGACGCCAAACGAAGAAATTGAAGGGGTGATCCTATGAGCTGGGATTGGCAGGTGTTCTGCCAGGACACCATGGACAGGGAAGTCGTGCAGAGCTGCTTTGGTAAAGGCGGCGAGATCACCTACCTGGACTGGATGCTGTCGGCCTGGGGCTGGACGGTGTCCGTTTCTGTGCTGGCACTGGTGCTGGCGCTTGTATTGGGTTCATTGATCGGCACGCTGCGCACCTTGCAGGACCGACCCATGATCGTTCGCCTGGGCAATGCCTGGGTTGAGCTGTTTCGCAACATTCCTCTGCTGGTGCAGATCTTCCTGTGGTACCACGTGCTGCCCAGCCTGTTCCCGGTGCTGCGGGGTGTGCCCGGCTTCGCGCTGGTAGTGCTGGCCCTGGGTTTCTTCACATCGGCACGTATTGCCGAGCAGGTGCGCTCTGGCATTCAAGCCTTGCCGCGCGGGCAGCGTTATGCCGGCATGGCCATGGGCTTCACCACCTTCCAGACCTACCGCTATGTGCTGTTGCCCATGGCGTACCGCATCATCATCCCGCCGTTGACCAGCGAGACGATGAACATTTTCAAGAACTCGTCCGTGGCGTTTGCCGTGTCGGTGGCCGAACTCACCATGTTCGCCATGCAGGCCCAGGAAGAAACGTCGCGCGGCATTGAGGTGTACCTGGCTGTGACCACGCTGTACATCATCTCGGCCTTTGCCATCAACCGGATCATGGCGTTCATCGAAAAACGCGTGCGCATCCCGGGCATGGTGGTGGCCGGTGCAGCAGGGGGAGGCCACTGATATGAATCTCGACTTCTCCTTCTACAACTGGGATCTGATCTCCAACTTCGTGCTCAAGGGGCTGTACTTCAGCCTGATGCTCACGGTGATCGCCACCATCGGCGGCGTGTTCTTCGGCACCCTGCTGGCGCTGATGCGCCTGTCGGGCAAGAAATGGCTGGACGTGCCCGCCACCATCTACGTCAATGGCATGCGCTCCATTCCGCTGGTGATGGTGATCCTGTGGTTCTTCCTGCTGGTGCCCGCCATCATTGGCCGCCCCATCGGCGCTGAAGTGTCGGCGGTCATCACCTTCATTGCGTTCGAAGCCGCTTATTTCAGCGAAATCATGCGCGCCGGCATCCAGTCCATCCCGCGCGGCCAGGTCTATGCTGGCCAGGCCCTGGGCATGACCTACGGCCAGAACATGAAGCTCGTGGTGCTGCCCCAGGCGTTCCGCAACATGCTGCCCGTGCTGCTCACACAGACCATCATCCTGTTCCAGGACACGTCCCTGGTCTATGCGATTGGTGCTTACGACATGCTCAAGGGCTTTGAAGTGGCGGGCAAGAACTTTGGTCGGCCGATTGAGGCTTACCTGGCCGCCGCCGTGCTGTATTTCGTGATGTGCTATTCGCTGTCCTGGATGGTCAAGCGCCTGCACCAGAAGATCGCGATCATTCGCTGATCGGTGCTGGTTCGCACAAAGAGATTGGATTGAGGAACAAGAAATGATCGAACTCAAGAACGTATCCAAGTGGTATGGACCGGTGCAGGTGCTCAACGAGTGCTCGGCCACCATCAACAAGGGTGAAGTAGTGGTGGTGTGCGGCCCTTCGGGCTCGGGCAAGTCCACGCTCATCAAGACCATCAACGCGCTGGAACCCTTCCAGAAAGGCGAGATCACGGTCGACGGTGTGAAACTGCACGACCCCAAGACCGACCTGCCCAAGCTGCGCAGCCGTGTCGGCATGGTGTTTCAGCACTTCGAGCTGTTCCCCCACCTGTCGGTGACGGACAACCTGACCATTGCGCAGATCAAGGTGCTGGGCCGCAGTGCGGACGACGCCAAGAAGCGCGGCCTGAAGATGCTGGAGCGCGTGGGCCTGATTGCGCACAAGGACAAGTTTCCTGGGCAGCTCTCGGGCGGCCAGCAGCAGCGTGTGGCCATTGCGCGTGCGTTGTCGATGGACCCCATCGTGATGCTGTTCGACGAACCCACGTCGGCGCTCGACCCCGAAATGGTCGGCGAAGTGCTGGACGTGATGGTGGGCCTGGCCAACGAAGGCATGACCATGATGTGCGTGACCCACGAAATGGGCTTCGCCCGCAAGGTGAGCAACCGCGTGATCTTCATGGACGTGGGCGGCAAGATCCTGGAGGACTGCTCCAAGGACGAGTTCTTCAACAACCCGGACGCACGCCAGCCCCGCACCAAGGACTTTCTCAACAAGATCCTGCAGCACTGAGTTCGGCTTTTTGCCCTACCCAAAGGCGCCCTTGTGGCGCCTTTTTTTTGTGCTTTTGGCTTGCAAACGCAGAGGCTCTCAGCACGGCGATGTCTGCAAGAAATTCTGGCGTTGGTCAGGTAGGGTCGTGAACTCCGGAATGGATAGCGATGGGCGCCGCCTGCGCATAACGGCGCTGGCCCCCGTGCGGCGCTGCGGGCAGGCCGCCATGCCCTTGGTTTTGGACAATGTAAACGTGCTGCGATGAACGCCCTTGCCGCAGCGGCATGCGATGGGACAATGCTGCCCATGACCGCCCAATCTCCCACCTCCCCGATCAGCACCCTCACCATCACCCGCCCCGACGACTGGCACCTGCATGTGCGCGACGGCGAGCCGCTACATACCGTGGTGCCGCACACCGCCGCCCAATTCGGACGCGCCATCATCATGCCCAACCTGCGCCCGCCCGTGACCACGGCGCAGCAAGCGCTTGACTACAAGCAGCGCATCCTGGCGGCCGTGCCTGCGGGGGTGCAGTTCGAGCCGTTGATGACTCTGTACCTCACCGACAACCTGCCACCCGACGAGATCGCACGCGCCAAAGACGCAGGTGTGGTCGCCTGCAAGCTTTACCCCGCTGGCGCCACCACCAACAGCGATGCGGGCGTGACCGACATCCGCAAGACCTACAAGACGCTGGAGGCCATGCAGAAGGCCGGCATTCTGCTCTTGGTGCATGGCGAGGTTACGAGCAGTGACATCGACCTTTTCGACCGCGAAG
>JBCNOJ010000156.1:0-10012 GCA_039593925.1 Acidovorax sp. | reverse complement strand
GCGTCTCACCGAACCCGGGTTGCAGCCAGTTTCCCCAGCGCTTCTTCCCGGCTTTTTTGAGACGCTTTTTTTAACTGAAGGACTTCATCATGAACACCACCGCACGTTTTCTCTCCATCGCCGCTGTTGCCGCTTTCGCTTCTTTTGGCGCCTACGCTGACGAAGCCGACGCTTCGCAATTCGCCACCCAGTTTGAAACCAACCGCACCCGCGCCGAAGTGCAGGCCGAAGCCGCCACCGTGGCACAAACCCGCTCCATTGAGCCTGCGGGTTCGCGTGTGGTGACTTACAAGAGCACGGCCGACCGCGCTGCCGTGAGCGCCCAGGCTGCCGATGCAGTGCGCACGGGCCAGATCCCCCACGGCGAACTGGGCTCGATGTAATTCGGCACACGCCGTTTGAGCCACCCCGCTGTCATCCGAATTTTGACTTTTTGATCACTTCTTGAGGAGTTTCACCATGAACAAGACTGCCCGTTTCCTGTCCCTCGCCGCTGTGGCCGCTTTCGCTTCGTTCGGTGCCCAGGCTGATGAAGCCGATGCTTCGCAGTACGCCACGAAGTTCGAAACCAGCCGCACCCGCGCTGAGGTGATGGCCGAAGCTTCTGCCGTGGCACAAACCAGCGGCGCCATCCCATCCGGTTCGCGGGCTCTGGTTTACACGTCCACCGCTGACCGCAGCGCTGTGAACGCACAGGCAGCAGACGCCCTGCGCGCTGGCAAGATCTCCGCCGGCGAAATCGGCTCGCTGTAATCGTCGACCCGGGTTGCAGCCCAACGCTGCAACCATCCAGGCAAAAAGCCGAGGCCCTTAGAAGCCTCGGCTTTTTTGCTCTGAGGCTGCGCCACAGACAGAATTTCCAGTCGAGTCAGAAACACTCTCGTGCATACGATCCGAGTCGTAGGATGCGGGAACCTGCTCCGCCAAGCCGTGCCTTCGACCTGCTGGCAATTGCCAGCGACAGCCAACACTGACCAGGTTCCACCAGCCCGGCCGTCGGCTGGGTTTGAAAGGCGCCCAATGGCGCACGCAACCTTGGTTCAAGAGCCTGATTAAAGCTTCAAGGCACGGCGCAGCTCAGATGCGCAGATCGCCAACGCGGATTGCGCCTCATCAAACACCCGCCCCATCGTGATGAATCCGTGAATCTGCCGCTCAAAGCAGAGGTGGGTCGCCTGACTGCCCGCCAGTGTCAGTGCCTGGGCGTAGTCCAGGCCTTCGTCGCGCAGCGGGTCGTAGCCGGCAGTCAACACCAAGGCGGGCGGCAGGCGGTTCAGGTCTGTGCACAGCAACGGCGACGCCCTCCAGTCGAGCTCGGCTGTGGGGCTGCCGAGGTACTGATCCTGAAAGTAGTCCATCGTCTTTTGGGTCAGCACATAGCCTTCACCATTGCGGGTGCGTGACACATGCCCGCCCCGCAGGTCGGTGGCGGGGTAGATGAGCAGTTGAAACGCGATGGGCAGGTCGCCCGCATCGCGTGCGGCGATGGCCACCACGGCGGCGAGATTGCCGCCAGCGCTGTCGCCACCGACGGCAAGGCGACCCGCATCCAGAGCCAGAGCGCTTGCATTCGCATGAATCCAGCGCGTAGCGGCCACCGCATCGTCCACCGCAGCGGGGAAGCGGTGTTCAGGACTCAGCCGATAGTCCACCGCCACCACGGCACAGCCCGACGCGTTGGCCAGCTCTCTGCACAACACGTCGTGCGTGTCCAGGTCTCCCATGACCCACCCGCCGCCATGAAAGTAAATCAGCGCAGGCAGTGATTGCTCGTCGTGGCTACCGATTGGGCGATACAGGCGCAGCGGAATGTTGCCTTCCGCGGCTTCGGCACGCAGATCGCGCACCGATGCCACGGCAGGCGATTCCGGCCGCGTCTGTGCGAGCCGGTCCCGATAGCCGGCCCTGGCCGCTTCAGGCGACAGCGTGTGGGTGGGGGGCGCGCCCCGCTCCGTCATCTGATCTATCAAGGCACGCGCCTGGGGGTGCAACACGAGAGCTTCCTTTCTCTTGATTTACTTGGCGGCGCGCACCTTGGACAACTCGTCCTGGGTTTCCTTCCAAAGGTCCTGCCCCACACCGGCGGCAATGGTCGTGTGCACGGCCATCAGCTTCTCACGCATGCGGCCAGCTTCTGCAGGAGAGAGTTCGTTGATGAGCATGCCCTTTTGCTTGAGCTCGGCCAATGCGCGCCCTGCCTCGGCGCGCGTGTCCTGGCGCTCGAAGTCTCGGCTCTTCTTGGCGGCGTCCAGCAGCACCTTTTGCTCCGCCTTCGACAGGCCGTCCCACCACTTCTTGCTGACCAGCAGGATCCAGGGGCTGTAGACGTGGTTGGTCACCGTGAGGTACTTCTGCACCTCATAGAACTTGCTCGACAGAATGGTGTTGTAGGGGTTCTCCTGGCCGTCCACCGTCTTGGTTTCCAGCGCGCTGAACAGCTCCGAGAAAGGCAGCGGCACTGCATTGGCGCCCAGGCTCTTGAAGCTTTCGAGGAAGACGTTGTTTTGCATCACGCGCAGCTTCACACCGTCCATGTCTTCCACCTTGGCGATGGGGCGCTTGCTGTTGGTGAGATTGCGAAAACCGTTCTCCCAATACACGAGGCCCACCAGGCCTTTTTCCTGCAACTTGTCCATCACCTTCTGGCCCACGGGGCCGTCCAGCACGGCATCGGCTTCCTTGGCGTTGTTGAAGAGGAAAGGCGTGTCCCACAAAGCCATTTCCTTGGTGATACCCACCAGCGTGGCCGTGGAGCCGGACATCATCTCCTGCGCTCCGCCAATCAGGGCCTGCTGCATCTGCACGTCCGAGCCCAGCGCTGCGTTGCCGATGGCGCGCACCTTCATCTTGCCGCCTGAAGCCTTCTCTACCTCCTGGCCGAAGAAGCGTGCGGCGCGGCCGGCGTTGGAATCCTCCACCAGGCCGTAGCCGAAGCGGATGATGCGGGGCTTGAAGTCTTGCGCGGCCGCAGGAAAGGAGGCGGCGATGGCAGCCACCGACAAGGCGGCCAGCAGGGTGCGGCGGAAGGTCTTGGTCATGTTTGTCTCCATGGTTTGACGAGTGGGAAAGAAAAAAGCGCGAGCGCGAAAATGGAAAGGCAGGTGCGAATACAGCGGCGTGACACTACGCCTCAGCGCATCCAGGCCACGGGTGCCGTTACGAGCTGGGGGAAAGCGACCAGCAGCGCCAGGATCAGCATGTAGGTCACCAGGAATGGGTTCACCCCTTTGATGACGCTGTGCAGGGAGATGCGCCCCACCCCCGCAACAACATTGAGCACCGTGCCCACGGGCGGCGTGATGAGGCCGATGGTGCCGTTGAGCACGAACATCAGGCCGAAGTAGACGGGGTCGATACCCGCCTTCACGGCGATGGGCAGCATCACCGGCGCCATGATGAGGATAGTGGGCGTGAGGTCGAGCGCGGTGCCCACCAGGATCAGCACGATCATCATCACGGCCATCAGCACGCGCGGGTTCTCCACCAGCGGGCCAAGCCAGCCGGTGAGCACGCTGGGCAGGTCGGCCAGCGTGATCATGTAGCTGCACACCTGCGCGCCAGCGCACAGGAAGAGCACGATGGAGGTGGTCTTGGCGGCCCGCACCAGCACGCCATACACATCGAACAGCTTCATCTCGCGGTGCACGAACAGCGACACCGCCAGCGCATAGAAGGCGGCCACCACCGCAGCCTCGGTGGGGGTGAACACACCGGTCTTCATGCCGCCGATGATGATCACCGGCATCAGCAGCGCCCAGAAGGCCTTGGCCGTTGAGCGCAACCGTTCGCGCATGGGCAGCGGCTCACGGCCGGGCGGCAGGTCGATGCCGCGCAGCACCCATCTCCACGTGAAGATCAGGCCCACACCCATCATCAGACCCGGCACGATGCCCGAGAGAAACAGCGCAGAGATCGAGGTGTTGGTCGTCACGCCATAGATCACGAATGGCATTGACGGAGGAATGATGGGGGCGATGATGCCACCGGAGGCGAGCAGCCCCGCCGAGGTGTTCATCGGGTAGCCCTGCTGGCGCATCATGGGCAACAAAATGGTGGCCAGCGCGGCTGTGTCGGCCAAGGCTGAACCGCTCATGCTGGCCATCAGCACCGCAGCGCCAATCGCTACATAACCCAGGCCGCCGCGGATATGGCCCACCCAGGACTGCGCCATGTCGATGATGCGGCGACTGATGCCACCCGCGTTCATAAGCTCGCCAGCCAGCACGAAGAACGGCACCGCCAGCAGCGGAAAGCTGTCTATTCCGGCCACCAGGTTCTGGGCCAGCAGTTGGGTGTCAAAAAAGTCGAGCACCCAGGCCATGCCGGCGCCGGTCAGCACCAGGGCCAGGGCCATGTTCATACCCGTGCCCATCAGCACCAGCATGCCCAGCGAAAAAACGAGAAACGCTTGCGCTTCGACGGCCATCACATCACTCCCGAATCACTCAACATCGGCGCCATGGCCCAAGTCCAACGGCTTGCGTTGCACCAGCTCAATCAGCGCCATGACAGCAATCGCCGTGGCGCTTAAGAAGGCGGGCAACGGCAGCAGCGCTGTCGAGTAGCCCATCACCACCGAATGGCCGCCCAATCCCACCACCACTTGCTGCCATGCGCCCCAGGCCAACATCGCGCAGGCCGCCATCACCAGCAGCCGAATCACCGCCGTGAGCGTGGCAAACGCCAGAGGGCGTTTGGCGAGCAGTCCTGCCAGACTGGTGAAAGCCATGTGCTCGCCCCTTGGGTAAGCAGCCGCCGCGCCGATGAACACCATCCACACGAAGAGCAGGCGAGAGAGCTCCTCACTGGCGACCACGCCGCTGCCAAATCCGTAGCGCAACAACACATTGATGAAGACCGCCACGGCCATCACCCCCAGGCAGAGCGCCATCAGGGCTTGGGCGACGCGCTCAAAGCGGTTGGCCGCCGGGAGCTGTGGCGTGTGCATGTTCTGTGTAGGGTTGCTCATGGGCGTGCGCCCTCCTTGGCGCCGATCCAGGCCGAGGCCTGTTGTTGCAGGGTGATCACGGGCAACAGCGCGTCAAGTTGCAGCACGCCGGGCTCGCCCACGGGCGACTCCAGCGTGGCGAACTGGCTGTCCACCAAGGCGCTGGAAAAGAAATGGGTGTCCGCGCGGGCCGCCACGCGCTGGGCCGCGCTGTCGCGGTCGATGTCCAGGAACACAAAGCGCAGGCCTGGGCAGGCTGCACGCAGGCGGTCGCGGTAGACGCGCTTGAGCGCCGAGCAGGTCAGCACCGCGCCCTGCAAACCCTGGGCCTGCAACAATTGGCCCAATGTGTTCAACCAGCCTTCACGGTCCGCATCCGTCAGTGCAATGCCCTGGCGCATCTTGCTGCGGCTTTCAGGGCTGTGGTGATCATCCCCTTCAATCAGCGGCAGGCCCTCGGCACGCGCCAGGGCCTCACCCAGGCTGGACTTGCCACAGCCGGCCACGCCCATGACCACAAAAAATGCCGATGATGGCGGGGGATTCATATTGGTAGCGCTATCCAAGTGATTCGTAAAAAAGCACCCGTCTCGGATGCATCTAAAAATAGGGCCATAGCCATTGCCCAACGAATTGGACAGCGCTATCCTAACCACGCTGTCTCCCGATCAAAATGAGGGATAACCCTTGAGCAAAACCGCAGAACCCCGCCGCCGATCCAGCGGCCGCACCACGCTCAGCGACGTGGCCAAAGCCGCGGGCGTAAGCCCCATCACCGCCTCGCGCGCGCTGCGCGGCGAGCGTGCGGTGGCGCAAGAGTTGGTGCAGCGCGTGAAGGACGCCGCTACGCAACTGGGCTACGTGCCCGACCCCGCCGCGCGCGCACTGGCATCGCAGCGCAGCGTGCAGGTGCCGGTGCTGGTGCCGCTGCTGTCCAACGCGCTGTTCGTGGACGTGCTCGAATCCGTTCACCGCACCCTCTTCCCGCACGGCTATCAGGCCCTGATCGGCGTCACGCACTACGACCCGCTGGAAGAAGAACAGCTGCTGCGCACCTACCTCGCCCACCGCCCCGCAGGCCTGCTGGTGACCGGTTTTGACCGCACCGAAGCATCGCGCCAATTGATTGCTGCCAGCGGCGTGCCCTGTGTGCACCTGATGGAGATGACATCGGCCGCGGGCGTGTACTGCGTGGGTTTTTCGCAGCAGGAAGCTGGCCACAGCATGACTGCGCACCTGCTGGCACGCGGCTACCGCAAGGTGGCGTTTGTGGCGGCACAACTCGATCCGCGCACCATGCAGCGCGCCGATGGCTACCGCCGCTGCCTGCGAGAAGCGGGGCTCTACGACCCTCGGCTGGAACTGCTCAGTTCCCAGCCTTCATCCATCCACCTGGGCGCCGAGTTGCTGGAAGAAGTGCTGCGCACCCGCCCCGGTGTGGACGCCGTGTTTTTCTGCAACGACGACCTGGCCCAGGGCGGCCTCCTGGCAGCCCAGCGCCTGGGGATCTCGGTGCCCGCGCAGGTGGCTGTTGCGGGCTTCAACGACCTGGCGGGCAGCGACCAGATGCTGCCGCCACTGACCACGGTGCGTACCCCGCGCTCGGCCGTTGGCGAAGCCAGCGCGCGCATGCTGCTGGCGCTGATGCGCGGCGAGGTGCCCGAGCGCAATTCGGTGGATCTGGGCTTTGAGCTGACGGTGCGTGGGAGCACCTGACCCGGGCAATCAACACCCAAAACCGCTGCAGTTCTTGAGTCTTTTTGGCCTCCAGCGCTTATCCAGAAAGCGCTGACAGCTATTGTTTTTGAAGAAGTCCGTGACCAGGTCCTGCCGGGTTCACGCGCGCGCCAGTGCACGCCCTGGGGACACCGCCTTCATCTCCTTGCGCAACGCCACCGCGTCGCGCGACTGGCTGGGGGCCGAGGCGTCGATGCGGAACACCTGCACGGTTTCGGTCATCGTTTGCGCCTGGCCGTTGAGCTGCATGGCAGAAGCCGCGTTTTCTTCTACCAGCGCAGCGTTCTGCTGCGTGATGGTGTCCAGCTGCGCCACGGCCGAGTTGACCTGCGAGATGCCGCTGAGCTGTTCGTTGGAGGCGCTGTGGATCTCGCCGATCAGCGTGTTCACGCGGCGCACGAGCTCCAGCGACTCGGTCATGGTTTTTTGCGCGGCGTCGGTCTTCTGGTGGCCTTCGCTCACCTTGGTGGCCGAGTCGTCGATGAGCTGGCGGATCTCCTTGGCGGCCGACAGGGTGCGGTGCGAGAGGCTGCGCACTTCAGACGCCACCACCGCAAACCCCCGCCCTTGCTCACCCGCCCGGGCGGCCTCCACGGCGGCGTTCAGCGCCAGGATGTTGGTCTGAAACGCGATCGAGTCGATGAGCTGCGTGATCTCGCTGATGCGGCCGGATGCGGTCTGGATCTGCTTCATGGTGCTGGCGACGCTGTCCACCGCTTCGCTGCTGCGCTCGGCGACTTCCGTGGCCTGCGTGGCCAGAACGGTGGCCTGGCGCGCGGATTCGGCGGTCTGCTTCACGGTGCCGGTGATTTCTTCCATCGACGCGGCCGTCTGCTGCAGATTGCTGGCCTGCGCCTCGGTGCGGGAGGACAGGTCCTGATTGCCCTGGGCGATCTCGCGGGTGGAGACCTGCATGTGCTCGCTCTCCTGCCGCGCATCGCGCACGATGGACAATAGGTTCACATTGAGTTGCGCCAGCGCCTTTTGCAGGTCGCCCACCGTGTCGGTGCGCGAGGCCGCGATCTTCTGCGTAAGGTCGCCCGCCGCCATGCGGTTGGCCCACAGCAGCATTTGCGACAGCGGCGCCACCGTGACCTGGTGCAAATACACCGCCATGCCCAGCGCCAGCAGCAGCACAGCCGCCCACGCAACGCCTGCGCCAAGCGACGCCGTGGGCTCGCCCACCAGCGCGGCGCACCATGAGGCCATCACCAGCAGCACGGTGCAGGCCATCATCTTGCCCAGCGGGCCCAGGCGCAGTGCATTGGCCACGCGGCCCCACAGCGTGTTTTTGACCAGCACACCAGCGCGAAAGGTGTGCACGTTCTGGCCCGCCTGCTTTTCCGCCTGCATCTGCTTGTAGAGCTGATCTGCGGCCTGGATCTGCTCGCGCGTGGCCTCGGTGCGCACCGACATGTAGCCCGTGGGCTGATCGCCCTGCATGAGGGGGGTGACATTGGCCATCACCCAGTAGAAGGTGCCGTCCTTGCGGCGGTTCTTGACCGGCGCCGACCAGGGCGTGCCGCTGGCGATGGTCTCCCACATGTCCCTGAACGCCTCCTCCGGCATGTCGGGGTGGCGAATCATGTTGTGGGGCTGGCCCAGCAGCTCTTCCTTCTCGTACCCGCTGACCTCGATGAACATCGGGTTGCAGTACAGGATGCGGCCCTTGAGGTCGGTGGTGGACACCAAGGTCTGGCCTTTGGGGAACGCATATTCCTGCGTGCTGACCGGAAGATTGACGCACATGGGAAGCCTCCTGATGAATGCCCCGCCACTCCAGAACCGAGCAACGCGGCAGTGGAAAACCTCAAAACATGCTAAGTGCAATCCTGGCGATTTCAAACTGCTAAATGGTCAGCCGCTGGCCTCACCACTTTCAATTTGATAGCAGCTAGCGCCAGCCACACAAGCGCTAGATGGGTTTTTCTTCAGATCAAGCCGCCAGCAGCCCCCTGCGCTGCGCGGTTGCAGCGGGGAACGCTGCTGGCGCCGCTTTCATCTTCTTGCGCAGTTCCACTGCGCTGATCGCCGTTGGCTGGGCAGCGCCCGCAGCCGCATCCAGGCGGAACACCTGCACGGCCTCGGTCACCGACTGGGCCATGCCCTCCAGGTGCATTGCAGAGGCTGCGTTTTCCTCGACCAGCGCGGCGTTCTGCTGGGTGATGGTGTCCAACTGCGCCACCGCCGAGTTGACCTGCGAAATGCCGCTGAGCTGCTCGTTGGAAGCGTTGTGGATTTCCCCGATGAGCGTATTCACGCGGCGCACCAGCTCCAGCGATTCGGTCATGGTCTTGCGGGCCTGCTCGGTGCGCGTGTGGCCTTCTCCCACGCGGGCGGCCGATTGGTCGATGAGCGTGCGGATTTCCTTGGCGGCCGACAGCGTGCGGTGCGACAGGCTGCGCACCTCAGTGGCCACCACGGCAAAGCCGCGGCCCTGATCCCCGGCGCGGGCTGCCTCCACCGCAGCATTGAGCGCCAGGATATTGGTCTGGAAGGCAATGCTGTCGATGAGCTGGGTGATCTCACTGATGCGGCCAGAGGCCGCTTGGATGTCGCGCATGTTCTCGGCCACCTGGTCCACCGCCGTGTTGCTGCGCTCGGTCACGCCCGTGGCCTCGCTGGCCAGTTGCGCCGCCTGGCGAGCAGATTCAGAGGTCTGGCGCACCGTGCCGGTGATCTCTTCCATGGACGCCGCCGTCTGCTGCAGATTGCTGGCCTGCGACTCGGTGCGGGACGAAAGGTCCTGGTTGCCCTCTGCGATCTCACGGGTGGAGGCCTGCATGCGCATGCTCTCCTGGCGGGCATCGCGCACGATGGACAGCAGGTTCACATTGAGCTGGGCCAGCGCCTTCTGCAGTCGCCCTGTCATTCCGGCGCCAGAGGCCGTGATCTTCTGCGTCAGGTCACCCGCAGCCATGCGATTGGCCCACACCAGCATCTGCCCCATGGGCGCCACCGTGAAGCGGTGGATGTAGGCCCCGGCGCCCAGCGCCACCGCCAACACGCCCAGCCACATCAACGCCCCCGCCCAGCCGAGCGAGGCGCCGCTGGCCAGCGCCGCGGCCAGAGCCGCTGCCACCACCAGCGCCACACTGCCCATGATCTTTCCCATCGCGCCCAGGTGCAGCGCGCGCACCACGCGGCCCCAGAGCGTGTGCTTGACCACATTGCCCTCGCGCAGCCGGTGCACCAACGCGCCGCCCTGTTTTTCGGCCTGCATGGTCTGGTACAGCGCCTGCGCAGCGCGGATCTGCTCGCGCGTGGCTTCGGTGCGCACCGACATGTAGCCCGTGGGCTGCTCACCCTGCATCAGCGGGGTGACGT
>JBCNOJ010000155.1:0-10035 GCA_039593925.1 Acidovorax sp. | reverse complement strand
TACGAGCGCCTCTCGCGCCATCGCGGCACCATCTGTGCCGTGCTGCTTGTTGTCACTGCGGCGAAACGGCCAGCCGCTACACAACCCCCATGATCTTGTACAAACCTGGAACCCAATTTCTCTACAAAGGCCGCGTGGTCACGGTGGACCACATCATCATCCGGCGCACGGACCTGTGGGTGCGCCTGGCCAACAGCGAAGACACCTGCCGGCCGGAAGACCTGACACCGCTTGCCTCGCACGCATCGAACGAGGCACCGAACGCAGCCAGCCGTTGAGCAGGTCGGCTGCACAAACGCAAAACGGGCCGCGAAGGCCCGTTTTGCTGTGTGTTTGGCGGAGACTGTGAGAGCCATTCACCTGTGACCGGCGGCTTTTATCTGGCGTCAGTGTTACTTTATGCGCCAACCTATGCGCCAAACATCTTTGATGAGCATCCGGTGTTGCAGGACAGTTGGAGCAAAGGGCGCGGGCTGGACTTCTGGTCCCAGTCAAAGATTGGTACCTGCTGAACGTAGGAGTGCCAACTTTTCCTCTGTGGTGCATACCACCCCATTTAGCTGATCTTGAAATACGCCCATTTTTATTAGATGTTGAATTGCTTTTTGCACGACAGTAGGGCGAATCGATAGAGTATTGGCAACAGATATATGAATGCCCTTGGGCCATGGCTGCTGAGGTAGCAAAGTTTTCACTTTTTCGATCAAGTCGGGAGTTAATGGAGTAAGGGGCAACTGTTGACCTAATCTTGTGATTTTCAGCACTGCCCCATTATCGATGCGAGAAATTCGCATCCCGTTACTACATTCCGGGCAAGTTGCCGTTGTGGAAGCGGAGGGCCACTCATCAAGAGCTACAATCTGCTTGAACGAACAACTCGGACAATTAATATTTTCATCTATTTCGCGTCTAATTTTGAGGTCATATCCGGTTGCCTCCCGGTATGTCGATATCAAATTGGTTTCGCACTTTTTACATTGAACAGCCTTTTGGTCATTTTCTTTTGCGCGCTGTTCATAATTTATTGACTCCCCGCACGAGGGGCAAAAAGTTCGAATAAGCTGATAACTTGGTTTATGCTTGGCTTTAAAGCCATGTGCATTCACAGATGCAGCAACAGAACGAAGCTCACGCTTCAATTGGTCGATGGCATGATCGACACTTTTTGTTTGAGTGTCCCTCGGCAGGGTTTCTAGGGCACTAATTCGTTCAGTTAGCAATTCCAAAATCTCTGCTTGCTCTTCCGCGTTTTCTCGACGTTCTTGAAGTTCTTCTCCAATCACACCTTGCCAGTCACTTAAACTGGTGTCATTCATCGATCGAAGGGAGGCGAGCATATGAATAGCACTTTCAATTCGCTCCTCTTTTGCAAACAGCTCTTCTTCTGCATTTCGATATTCCGTATATTGAAGTTCCTCGTTTAGATATGCGGCAAGACGATTTAATTCAGTCGATAAATTGGTAACCTTCTCGGCAGCCTTTAACGCAAAAGTACGCAGATTTTTTTGCTCGAAATCTCTAATTTCAGCAATGGCCTTTGTTTTGTCCTCAATTGAATAATAATGTGATACGCCCCACCCCATCGCTATTGATATGAGCGTTAGCACGGTTCCCAAAAGAGTTGTTTCTCTACCGGTAAGGTCGGACATTCCAATTACCAAAAGAGCGAACACCACAAGAGCGAAGCCCACAATTAGTGCAATCAGAAGCGGTTGACGTACTTTGAAGTTATCCATTGGCGGTTGCACCTTCATTTCTGGCCCTTGGTAGGTTGTTCTGTATCCAATCGTACAGTTGTCCTTCCGCCTACGCGAGCACCCGCCAAATTGCGACAAATCCCGACGCTTCGCGATCTCTGAAAACCGTCCGCCGGGCCGCGCCAGGCTTGCCGATGGCCATGGACGGCCCCCTCGACAAAAGCAACACGTCAAGCGAGCAGGCGCGGCGGGGTCTCGACGGCGCGCCGGGGCGCTGCATGGGGGTGGGGTCGGGCGGGGGGGAGGGGGGCGGGGACGGGGTGTGCGAGCCCTTGGGAGGGCCTGCAAGGGGCCTTGCGTGCCGTGGGCAGGGCGCGGAGGTGGGCAAAAAAAAGCCCGCGTCTAGCGGGCTGTGAGCGGGCCGGGCGTGGGCGGGCTACTCTGGGGCGTCTTCTAGGCGGTACGGTTTGAAGCTACAGGCCGGGACACCTGCCCAGGTGTTGATGGCGTGGGCCATGGTGGACTGAAGGGGCGCGATCTCGTTGCGGGCGAAGACCTTGGCCGCCTTTTCGACATCTCCGAAGCCGCCCACGTTGTTGGGCAGCATGCCCATGAGCTGGGGCGGCACCCGGTGCGCGGCCAGCACGTCGTCGCGGCTGGTGTTCTTGATGTTTAGGAAATCGTCCTTGGCGGCCACCTCGCTGATGGGTATCAGCTGGATCCCTTCCTTCTTTCCGTTGGGCGCGTAGTAGAAAAGGTTTTTGAAGTTGCCCATGCCCTTGGTCTTGGTCAGCTGCTCGCGCATCGTGTCCACATCGGACTGCTTTTGCGCTGGGTCGGTCACATAAAGGATGAAGCCCGCGTGGCTGCCGTTGTTGTAGTAGCGGCGGCGAAACAGCGTTGCCGATTCGTTAAGCATGGCCGATTGCAGCGCGCCCAGGTAGGGCGGCAAACCGTAGATTTCCTGGTGGATGTCCTGCTCGCGCAGTTGGAACACCTCACCCTGCGGGAATTCATGCGGGCTCTGCAGGTCGGTCACGAAGAAGAACCGGCCAGGCTTCACGCCGCGGCGTGCGTACTTGCCAAGCACGTGCTGCAACTCCAGCAGGCCGCCCAGGCGGTTGCGGCGCCGTTCCAGATAGCCATTGCCCAGCACCAGAAAGTCCAGCGCCATTGCCCTGAACGTCGCCGCGCTGAGCCATTGCGATGGCAAGAATGTGCTGGCCAAGACATTGACCTTAAAGCGAAGCGCTGATTCGTGGTGCGCACCAACACGCAGAAGCCGGGCCAGCGCGGCAAGGCTCACGGGGGGCTCGTACCAGTCGCCCGATTGCATGCACTCCGCATACTCCAGCAACGCCGACCGCCCACCTATCACCGGTTCAGGGTCGCCTAGGTCGAACGTGAAAGACTGCGCGGGCGCGCTGTTCACTGGCGCCGCCGCCTCGGCTGCAGATGCGGGCACAGCGACACCGCTGTGGTTTTGATTGCGAGCGCGCGCGCGTTGTGTGCGTTGGTTCATATTCAATCCGAGAAGGCAATAAAAGAGGTGCCCTGTTCACTGGCCATTTCTGTGCCGGTGTCCAGTGGCTCATTGCTGAGCGCGTTCATGCACGCCCAGGCCAGGTCCGAGTGGCCCGTTTCCTGGCTGCGGCCTGCCGCATAGGTCACGTTTCGGCCGCTAGCCGTCAGCTCACGCTTGATGGCCATGAAGCTGGTGGCCAGGTCTTTATTGCCTGCATCGAACTGCAGGCGCCCGGCCTTGATGACCTGCTGCGCTTTGAGCACCAGCATGGTCTTGCTTTCCACGCTGTAGTTGATGCCTTGCACCGCGGGAAAGAACTTCTGCACCAGCTGATAGACCCCCTGCCCGATGCCGGTGGTGTCCACCGTGATGGCCGCCACGTTGTAGGTTTCGGTAATCGTCTTGATCGCCTTGGCCTGGGCTTCAAAGTCCATCCCCTTGAACTGCTCTGTGTGCAGCACGCGCAGCGGCCCGTTGGGCCTGGTGGGCGGTGCCAGCACCACCAGCCCGGCGGAGTCTCCCGTGTGGCTGGGGTCATAGCCAACCCACACCGGCGCGCGTCCGAAGGGCCGCTGGCTAAACGGCTTGAAGTCCGTCCACAGCTCCCAGCTGTCCACCATGCAGCCCTGCAGCATCGCCAGCGGGAACACTGAGAAAGAATCGTCCACAAAACCGCACATCAGCAGATTTGCGAACTCCGCGTCTGAATACTCCAGCCGCAGCTCGTCAAGGTCGAACAGATCGCAGCCACCTGCGAGCGCGTCCATGATCGTGACGATGTTTCGCCAAACGCGATCCTCGCCCGTAAAGCCGCTACCACCCAGGCGCCGGTGCGTCAGATCGACTTCGATCTTGTCTTTCTTCTTGAGCCGCGCACCGCTCCAGAACGCATAGGCCGCGTGCTGGATGCTGGATGGCGTGCTGAAGTAGGTCTTGCGCCACTTCTTGTGCATGGCCATGCCGCTGGCCACCTTGTTGAGGCGCTCAAAGTCCTGGGTCCAAAAGAACTCATCGAAGTAGAAATTGCCGTGGTAGCCCTGCGCCGTGCGCGCATTGCTGCCCAGGAAGTAGAGGGTGGCACCGTTGGCCAAGATGATCGGGTCGCCCTTCAACTCCACGCCCGTGACTTCATGCACAAACGCACAGATGTACTGCTTGAAGATGTGCGCCTGGGCCTTGCTGGCAGATAGAAAAATCTGATTGCGCCCAGTCTCCAGCGCATCGATCAGCGCTTCACGCGCAAAGTACCAAGTAGCGCCGATCTGGCGAGATTTGAGAATGGCGCGCGTGCGCTGCTGGCTGCTCTGCCACCAGCTGAGCTGATACTTGAAGAGCGAATCAAGGAAAGCGCTTTTCAGCTGCTCTATCTGCTCTTCGGTCAAAAAGTTCTTGCCGCGCGCTGCCTTCTTCGGACCCGCGTTGCGCGCTTCGATGGCCGGGTTCAGATCGGCCTCGCGCCCTGTGCGCTCGTATTTGCCGATGCGCGCCAGGCGCTCCAGCTGGCGGCCCAAAAGGTCGATTTCCTTGAAGTCGCCGCCGGTCTTCACGTCCTTGGCAATGAGGGTGGACATGCGCGCTTCCAGCGCGTTCTCCACGCGCTGGGCTGCTGGTGTCTCCTGCCACTTCTCCGCCTTGCACCAGCCATGCAGCGTGCCGCGCGGGATGTCCAAGCGCTCCGCGATGTGCGAGAGCTTCCACCCCATCCAGAACAGTGCGCGTGCCTCGCGACGGACACCTGCGCCGCCGTCTACCGGGCTGGTTTCACCGGCTGGCTGAGCGTTCTCGAGCACGGCCTTCGCGCCCTTGGTGATTGCCTTGTGTGAGGCGCAGCCAGTGTTACGAACAGCGCTCACCACGCGCTTGGGCTTCGCTGCTGCAGTCGGTTTGGTGGCGGCTTTACTTGTCATGGCTGCCAGTGTCTGCCGCGCGCGCGCGGAAATCACCCGGCAGAAATTGTGCTGCGCGTAGCCACAGCGCATGCCAATTGCGGGCAGGCAGCCCGGTGCGGAACATAGGCGGTAGATCAACTCACCGCACGAAAGCGCACCATGCCATCCAAGTTTTTCCGCGTAGCCACCGAAGGCGCCACCACTGACGGCCGCGAAATTCAGCGCAGCTGGATTGAGCAGATGGCCAAGAACTTCAACCGCGCAAAGTACGGCGCCCGCGTGTGGCTGGAACACATGCGCGGCATGCTGCCAGAAAGCTCCTTTGCCGCACTGGGCGACGTGCTGGCCGTGGAGGCGCGCACGGTGGAGGATGGAAAGCTGGCCCTGTTCGCGCAGATTGAAGCGCTCCCGGCGCTGGTGGCCATGAACAAGGCCAAGCAAAAGATTTACACCTCGATTGAGGTTGACCCGAACTTCGCCAAGACCGGCGAGGCCTATCTCACCGGCCTGGCCGTCACCGACTCACCCGCGAGCCTGGGAACCGAGGTGTTGAAGTTCGCGGCGGAGAACCCCGACGCCAGCCCATACAAGGGCAAGAAGCACAGCGAAGGCGCCTTGTTTACCGCCGCTGTCGAAACAGACCTGGGCCTGGAAGGCGACGCGGAAAGCATCGCAACCATGCTCATCAGCAAATTCAGCGACGCGCTGAAAGGCTTGAGCGGCACCGCTTCGCCAAAGAACACACCAGAAACCACCGAGACCTTTGCTGTCAAGACGCTGGAAGTTCTGGGCGCAGCGAGTGCCGCCATTCAACAGCAGGGGAAAGAGCTGGCCACCACCACGGCGGCACACGAAAAGCTGCAGGGCGAGTTCACCACGCTGCAAACCGAGTTCAAGGCACTCACTGAAAAGCTGAGCAAGCAAGACGGCGGCGGCACGCAGCGCCCCGAGGCCACGGGCACAGAAGGCGCCTTGAAGGCCGACTGCTGAACGGGCCATCGAGCGCAGCGCAGCACAGCACCACCACCGCAACCACCACACCCGAGGGACAACAACCATGAATCAAGCTACCCGCCTGCTCTTTAGCGGCTACCTGCGCGACCAAGCCGCGTTGAACAACGTGCAAAGCGTCACGGAAAAATTCAACGTGGCGCCCACCATCCAGCAGAAGCTGGAGAACCGCATTCAGGAAAGCAGCGCCTTTCTGAAGTCCATCAACATCGTGCCCGTGGACGAAATGCAAGGCGCGAAACTGGGCCTGGGCACTGATGGCCCGGTGGCAAGCCGCACCGACACCAACACGAAAGACCGCACCACGCGCGACGCATCCAACCTCGAAGGGCGCGGCTACGTGTGCGTGCAGACCAACTACGACACGCACGTTCGGTACAACAAGCTCGACATGTGGGCGAAGTTCCCTGACTTCCAGCTGCGCATCGCGCGCGCCATCCAGCAGCAATGCGCGCTGGACCGCATCATGATCGGGCTGAACGGTATCAGCGCCGCAGCCGACACCGACCGGGCGGCAAACCCACTGCTGCAGGATGTCAACGTGGGCTGGCTGCAAAAGATGCGCACCGAGGCGCCCGCGCGCGTGCTCAATGAAGGCTCCACCGCCGGTAAAGTCCGCATCGGCGCAAACGGCGACTACAAGACCCTGGACGGCCTGGTGTACGACGCGCACAAAACGCTGCTGGAACCCTGGCACGCCGCTGCCGGTGATCTGGTGGCCATCGTGGGCCGTGGCCTCATGCATGACAAGCTGTTCCCGCTGGTGGACGGCCAGGACGCCCCCACCGAAATGCTGGCAGCCGACATCGTGCGCAGCCAGATGCGCCTGGGCGGCCTGCCTGCCGCCACGGTGCCGTTTTTCCCCGAAGGGGCGGTGATGGTTACCAGCCTCAAAAACCTGTCCCTCTACTACCAAGCGGGCGGCCGTCGCCGCCACGTGCTGGACAACCCCAAGCGCGACCGCATCGAAACCTACGAAAGCAGCAACGACGCCTTCGTGGTCGAAGACCTGGGCAAAGCCTGCCTGATCGAAAACATCGAGCTGATCTGACGCACTGACCACCGGCAGCAAATAGCGGCTTTAAAAAAATGAGCCGCTATTTGTCGGCCGCAGGCAACCACCACCAGCCACGGCAACACAAAGGACACACCGCCATGCGTCAAACCCTCGCACAGCGCCACCGCATGCACCACCTTGTGCTCGCACAAGCCGCACTCAGCGCCACGGCAGACGTGCACGGCAACACCGTGGGCACCGCCTACGAGCTGCAGCAAGCGCAAATGCACCAGCACCGCCTGCGCCTGAAAGACCTGCAGAGCGTTGAAAAGAAGATTGAAGCCAAGCGGGTGATCCTGCCGGAATACGACGCATACGTGGACGGCGTGCTGGCTGCGCGGCCGGGCACGCAAGACGATGTGATCGCCACCGTGCTGGTCTGGCATATCGACGCGGGCAACTACGCCCGAGGGCTGGAGATTGCCGAATACGCCATGGCCAGCGACATCAAGCCGCCAGACACCTACCAACGCACGCTGCCCACCATCGTGCAGGACGAAGTGGCCGAAGCCATCCTGGCCGGAAAGCTCAAGGGCCAAGCCGCGCTGGAGGTTGCAGCCAAGGCCATGGCGCTGACTGAGAACGCCGACACACCCGACCAGGCCAAAAGCAAGCTCTACAAGGCCGCAGGCTGGGCCATCCTGGGCAAGACCGCCAGCAGCGACGTGGACATGCAAAGCCGCACGCTCAAGGCCTGCCGCGAGGCGCTGCCGCTGCTGTTGCGCGCCATGGAACTGGACACACGCACCGGCGTGAAAAAAGACATCGAGCGTTTGGAACGCCGCCTTAGCAAACCCAAGGCGGAGTAGCTCCAAGCGCTGTAAACCGAGCGTACCCCGCACCCGTGGCGGCTCCTGGGCAAAGACAGGCATTGACTTGCGCTGCTCTGATGCCCAGAACCTCCGCCACACCTAACACCCCACCAGAAAGCCCGCATGTCGTTTGTTGCCACCGCAAACCCGCCCGCACACGGCGCCGAACCGGCCGTGGCAAATGATGGCTTCTGGCCAGACATTGATTGCGAAAAGCTGCGCGCCGACATCCGGCTGGATGGCACGGTTACGCCGCACCGCCTTCACAAGGCCCTGCTGGCGGCCATGTGGTCAGTCAATGGGGAACTGCGGGACTGGAAGAAGCTGCAGACCGCAGCAGGCCACACCACGCTGCAGGCCGTGCCAGCCGACCAGTTGGGCGGCCAGAGCGTGAAGGTGGAGCAATACCGCGCCGCCATCTATGCCCACGTGCAAGCCCAGCTTGCCGAGGCCTACCGGGATGTCAGCACGCTGCCCCAGGGCGCCGGAAAAGAGCCGCGCGTGCTGGCCGCCATCGAAACCCGCGTGGACGGCTTCCACCAGCAGCTGCGCTGGGCCATTGCCGATTTGCAAGACATCTCGCGCGTGATCGCGGCATTGCTATGACCACGCCGCAAAGCGTCACTGTCCGCGCGCATCAGCACGAAACCCTAGACGCGCTGGCCTGGCGAAAGCTGGGCGCCACCGCGGGGCATGTGGAAGCCACGCTAGCCGCCAACCCAGGGCTGGCCAAGGTGGCGGCCGACATACCCGAAGGCCAGGCCGTGCGCTTGGTCAAAGCACCAGAAAAAGAGCGACCAACCGTTTACCTGTGGACTTAGAAAACCATGAGCAAAGAAGTTATCAAAGACCTGGCCGTAGAGGGCGCGAAGTCCACCCCGCCCCTGGCCGTGGTGGCGCATCAGGTGGCCAACGGCTGGACGATCAACCACACAGTGGCGGCCCTCACCATCGTCTATCTGCTCATGCAGATTGGCTGGCTTGCGTGGCGCTGGCGCCGTGCAGCCCAAGGCCAGGAAGTGAAGGGCGAGTGATGGACGGCAAATGGAACAAGTGGTGGATGTGGCCGCTTGCGCCCTTCATCCTGCTGGTGGTCGGCCTGCTGTGGATGTATGACTGGATCAAGTCAAAGAAAGGGGGCAAGTGATGGCCGCCAAAAAAACCTTGGTCCGCGTGGCTGTCGCAGCGCTCACCATGTCGGCCGCTGGCTTTGCCACATGGCAGGCCAGCGAAGGCACTGGCCCCACAAGCGTGCGCGCGGATGGCGCCGTGGTGCACCACCCCTATGTGCCCACAAAGGGCGACGTGCCAACCATCGGCCACGGCTCAACCCGCTACGAAGACGGCACACCCGTACGCATGTCTGACGCGCCAATCACCCGCCAACGTGCCGAGCAGCTGGCGCGCAACCTGAACGACGCGGAGGAACGGCGCTTTAAGGCCAGCCTGCCCGGCGTGGTGCTGTACCCCGGCGAGTTTGACCTTTACATGGATTTCACCGGCCAATTCGGCATCGGCAATTGGCAAAAGCCAAAGTCCCCGCGCACCTGGCTTTTGCAGGGCGACCACGTGGGCGCATGCCATGCCCTCATGAACTGGCGTTTTCAGGCCGGGCGCGACTGCGCCCTGCCGCAGAACTGGGGGCCGAAAGGGTGCAAGGGCGTGTGGGTGCGGCAGCAGAAACGCATGACCGACTGTCTGGAGATGCAGCCATGAGCGCGATAAAGGCCTACGCCTGGCAGTTCGCAGCCCTTGCCCTGGGGGCCTTGCTGCTGTTGCAGACCGTACGCCTTGCCGACGAACAGCGCGACCACGCGCTGGCCGTGGGCGTCTTCAACGCCGCCGCCGCACGTGCCGAGCGCCAAGCGCGCGAGCAGTCCGAACGATTCCGCAAACTTGAGGGAGACCACCTTGAACAAATCGCCAAGATCGGGGCCGATGCATCGGCCGCCATTGCCACTGCTGATAGCGATGCTGGCCGGGCTCGCACTGCTGCTCACGGCCTGCGGCGCGACCTTGCCAACTACATCACCGCCCACCGTGC
>JBCNOJ010000154.1:0-10079 GCA_039593925.1 Acidovorax sp. | reverse complement strand
CGCCCTTCTGCTCCAGCCAGGCGGGGTTGAAGTGGCCGATGAGCGCGCCCGAGCCCAGGAAGGTGGCCTTGTAGCGCTGGCCTTCTTCTTCGGCAAACGCGATCACCTCCACGCCAAAGGGCAGGCGGCGACCGGCGCGGTGCAGTTCGCGCACGCAGGCCATGGGCACGAAGATGCCAAGGCGCCCGTCGTACTTGCCGCCGTTGCGCACGGTGTCGTAGTGCGAGCCGGTCATCAGGTAGCGCGCCCCGGGCGTGGCCGGGTGGTAGCGGCCCACCACGTTGCCCACGGCATCCACTTCGACTTCATCGAAGCCGCAGTCGCGCATCCAGTGGCTGATGCGCTGTGCGCACGCGCGGTGCGCGTCGGTGAGGTAGGTGACGGTGAGCTGGCCTTTTTCGGCAAAGCCGGGGTCGGAGTGTTCGGCCAGCTTTTCATGCCAGTCCCACACGTCGTTGCCCAGCACGGGCTCGGCCGCGAACTTGTCGTTCAGGCGGATCTCGGCAATGCGGTGGATGTTGCGCAGGGCCTCGGCCAGTTCGAATTCGGGGTGGTTGTCCAGGCGCCGCGCAAAGGTGTCGATGATTTCCTTCTTGCCAAGCCCCGTGCCCCGCGGCCCGCGCACGGCCAGGATGAAGGGGAAGCCAAACCGCTCGTTGTAGGCCGCGTTGAGCTGCTGGATGCGTTCGAACTCTTCGGGCGTGCATTGCGTGAGTCCGGCCTTGTTCTGCTCGTTCGTCGACTCGGCCGTGAGGCTTTTGGCAACCATCGCCTTGCCTGCCAGCTCGGGGTGGGCGCGGATCAGGGCGAGCTTGGCGTCGAGCTCGGCTGTGCGCACCACCTGCGCCAGCGCGTGCTTGAGGTGCGCCAGCGAACGGAATGGCCGCTGGGCCAGCGCCTGCTCGGCAATCCACGGCGAGTGTTCATACAGGCCGTCCAGCAACTGCAGGGCGTCTGCGCTGCTGGCGGTGTTGAGTTGTTCCAGGGTCAAGGGCATGGTGATTTATTCAAAAAAGTGAGCTGTCAGCGCTTGTGCAGCAAGCGCTAGAGGCCGATTTGACTCAGAAAACTACATGGCAACGGCTCACAGGGCCGGCGCCGGATGGTGGTGCGCCCAGTGGCGCGCAATGTCGATGCGGCGCGCCACCCACACCTTGTCGTGCTGCGCGATGTGGTCCAGAAACCGCTGCAGTGCCGTGATGCGGCCAGGACGGCCCAGCAGGCGGCAGTGCATGCCGATGCTCATCATCTTGGGCGCGTTGTCGCCGGCCGGGTCGCCTTCGGCATACAGCGCATCGAAGGTGTCCTTCATGTACTGGAAGAACGGGTCGGCGTGCGAGTAGCCCTGCGGCAGCGCAAAGCGCATGTCGTTGCAATCGAGCGTGTAGGGCACGATGAGCTGCGGCGCCATGCTGCCGTCGGTCTTCTGCACCTTCATCCAGAAGGGCAGGTCGTCGCCGTAGTAATCGCTGTCATACGCGAAGCCGCCGTAGTCGGCCACCAGCCGGTGCGTGTTGGGGCTGTCGCGGCCGGTGTACCAGCCCAGCGCGCGGGTGCCCGTCATGCGCTCGATGATGTCCATGGCCTCCTGCATGTGGGCGCGTTCCACCTCTTCCGGGATGTGCTGGTAGTGGATCCACTTGAGGCCGTGGCACGCGATCTCGTGGCCCAGGTCGACGAAGGCCTGCGTCAAATCGGGGTGGCGCTGCAGGGCCGTGGAGACGCCGAACACCGTGAGCGGCAGCTGGCGCTTTTCGAACTCGCGCAGGATGCGCCACACGCCAGCGCGCGAGCCGTATTCGTAGATGCCTTCCATGCTCATATGCCGCTCGGGGTAGCTGGCGGGGTTGAACATTTCCGACAGGAACTGCTCGCTGCCCGCATCGCCGTGCAGCACGGCGTTCTCGCCGCCTTCTTCGTAGTTCAGCACGAACTGCACCGCAATGCGGGCGCCGCCCGGCCATTGCGCATGGGGCGGGTTCTTGCCGTAGCCAATGAGGTCGCGGGGGTAGGGGGCGGTGGCGTCGTAGATCGTCATGGTGAGGAAAGCGTGGGGTTCAGGAGGCCAGCGCGGCAGCCAGGTCGCTGGCGGGGCGCTTGCGGTCAAAGGTCAGGCTGGCTTCCACGTGTTCGAGGTGGCTTTGCATGAGTTGCACGGCGCGTTCTTCATCGCGCGCGGCCAGGGCGGCCACGATGTCGGCATGCTCTTCGTGCGAATGTTCTGCAGCCGTGGCGGACTGGTACATCAGCGTGATGAGGGCGCAGCGCGAGATCAGGTCGCCCAGCATCTGTGCCAGCACCTCGTTGCCCATGAGTTCGGCCATGCGCACGTGGAAGTCGCCCAGCAGCTCGGTGCGGCTGCTGGCGTCTGCCGTGTCCATGGCGGCTTTTTCGGCCGCCACGTGCGCGCGCAAGGCTTTGAGCTTGGCGGCTGTCACGCTGCGCACAAACGCGCGGGTCATCTCGGTCTCGAGCATGCGGCGCACGGCAAACACCTGGCGCGCCTCTTCGACCGACGGGGTGGAAACAAAGGCGCCGCGCGCGGGCTCCAGCGTGACGAGGCGGTTCTGAGCCAGCTGGAACAGCGCTTGGCGCACCAGCGTGCGCGACACGCCAAAGTGGTCGGCCAGCTTCTGCTCGGCCAGCTTGGTGCCGGGCTGCAGGCGGTGTTCGACGATGGCGCGGGTCAGCGCTTCGACAATGGCGCTGGTGGATGAGGATTCCATGGCGGCATGATACGGTGGATGGCGAAAAGTGTATACACTTTTGGTCTACACAGGCTGCCGTTGCACTTTGCGGCCCAGCCGTGTTTCCACTTTCAGGAGATTCCCCATGGGCCTCAGCACCCACGTTCTGGACACCATGCACGGCTGCCCCGCTGCTGGCATGGAGGTCGCCCTGTATTCCACCCACGGCGACGTTGCCACGCTGCTGCAGCGCCTGGTGCTCAACAGCGACGGCCGCACTGATGCCCCGCTGTTCGACAACGCCAGCCTGCGCACCGGCACCTACCGGCTGCGGTTTGATGTGGCGGGTTACTTCAAGGCCCGCGGCGTGCAGCTGCCCGAGCCGAATTTCTTGAACCAGGTCAATCTGGACTTTGGCATTGCCCACGCCGACCAGCACTACCACGTGCCGCTGCTGGTCAGCCCATGGAGTTATTCAACCTACCGTGGTTCGTGAGATCGCTATTAAAGTGATAGCTGTTTGCGCTCGCTAGTCAAGGGTTTCAGATGAAAATCCATGTGAACCCCTTTGATTGCAGGCGCTGGCAGCTCTCTTTTTTAAAGCTGCCCTTCGGTCAAGGTGTCCAGCTGAAACTGCCCACTCTTGTCCCACAGCCAGGTGTCGGTGTAGGTGACCTTGCCCATGCGGGCTGGCACCGGGTAGGGCGCGGCGGCGCGCACGGTGCGTTCAATTTCGGCCACCACTTCGGGCGCGTGTTTGGGGGCGCGCATCCAGCTCAGGCGGGTGACCTTGCCGGTGCGGTCGATGTCCACTTCAAGCACACCAATGGCATACAGCATGGGCGGCAGCTTTCCCTTGTAGATGCGCTGCGCGTTGAGGCCATACAGATGGGTGGCTGCGTCCTGGCGGTAGGCGCGGGGCGTGCTGGCGGCAGAGCTGCGGGCCGAGCCGGCGCTGGCGGGCACGGGCCCCTTCACGCTGCCGGGATCGGTGCTGGGCGAGCGGCTGTCCTGCGGTGGCGGCGGGGGCTCCGGGGCCGACTTGCATGCGGCAACCAGGGCCGCAACCGCGGCCATGAAACCTGCCATCAGCCAATGGCGGCCGCGGGTACGGTGGGAGCGCTCGGGTTCAGAGGGCTGCATGATGGTGATCGCGTGTGTGCAATAAATCGATGCCGCGGTTTGGCGGGCGCATCGGGTGAATTCAACGGCGTGCGAAGGAAAACAGCGTGACGGATTGGCGTCGACTGGTCAAAGGCCTGGAAACTGCTCCGGCCTGCCTTGTGAGGGTGGAGTCTACCCAAGGCTCCGTCCCGCGTGAATCAGGCGCATGGATGGCGGTTTTTGCCGATCACACCGTGGGCACCATCGGCGGTGGCCATCTGGAGCACCAGGCCATGGCCGAGGCGCGGCGGCGTCTGGCGGGCCAGCCAGGCTCTGCAACGCCGCTGCGGTTTGCCCTTGGGCCGTCGCTTGGCCAATGCTGCGGTGGCGTGGTGCACCTCGGGTTCGAGTGCCTCACGTTGGCCGACGCAGCGCCCGCCACCGGTTTGCGCGAGCGGCTGCTGCCACCCCGGCAAGCGGTGGCCTTGTTTGGCGGCGGCCATGTGGGCTACGCGCTGGCGCAGGTGCTGGCGCCACTGCCCTTCGCGCTGACCTGGATCGACAGCCGCGACGGCATCTTTCCTAACCCCGCGCCCGAGGGCGTGGTGTGTGAACACTCCGAGCCCGTCCAACAGGCCGTGCCCCGCCTGGCGCCGGGCAGCCGCGTGCTGATCATGAGCTTCAGCCACGCCGAAGACCTGGATGTGGTCGCTGCCTGCCTTCGCCGCCAGCGCGAGGTGGGCGACCTGCCTTTCATCGGCCTCATCGGCAGCCAGACCAAGTGGGCCACCTTTCGCAGCCGCCTGCAGGCGCGTGGTTTCGCCCAGCAAGAACTGGCGCACGTCACATGCCCCATCGGCATCCCGGGCATCAACGGCAAAGAGCCTGAAGTCATCGCTGTGGCCGTGGCGGCCCAGCTGCTGCAAACGCTGAAGGAGTCAAGCACAGGGTAACTCCGGCCTCTGCTGGCCCTGTGGGGGCTGGAGTCTGGAACAAATCCTGCATACACTTTTCACTGTTTTTTATCGAGATTCATGGGTCGCAGCGGTGCCCCGGCGGTTTTGTCCCCGCCATGGTGCGCGACCCCCTTTTTCTGCTCAGAGCGCCCGCAGTGGTGAGCAGGTTTGCTGATGCGGCGCGCTCTGTGCGCTGCCAAGGTTGAGAGACATGGAAAGCTACTTTCTCGACTGGGCCAACCTGCTGCTGCGCTGGGTCCACGTCATTACCGCCATCGCCTGGATTGGCTCGTCGTTCTACTTCGTCTTTCTGGACAGCAGCCTCACGCCGCCCGAAGACGAGGACCTGAAAAAGCAGGGTGTGAGCGGAGAACTCTGGGCCGTGCACGGCGGCGGGTTCTACCACCCGGTCAAATTTGCGGTGTCACCGCCGCAACTGCCCAAACACCTGCACTGGTTCTTCTGGGAAAGCTACAGCACCTGGATCAGCGGCTTTGCGCTGTTCACGGTGTCGTACCTCTACAGCGCCAGCACCTACCTCATCGACAAGTCGAAGATGGACTGGGCACCCGCCACCGCCATTCTGGTGGCGCTCGCGTTCTTCGTCGTGTTCTGGCTGCTCTACGACGCCATCTGCCGCATCTTCGGCCAGAGGAAGAACGGCGACGCCATCGTGGGCGCGCTGGTGTTTGTGCTGGTGTGCGTGGCCTCGTGGCTGGCTTGCCACTGGTTTGCGGGGCGCGCCGCCTTCTTGCTGGTGGGCGCCATGATCGCCACCGCCATGAGTGCCAATGTGTTCTTCTGGATCATCCCCGGCCAGCGCACCGTCATCCGCCAGATTCGCACCGGCCAGGACGTGGACCCCATCCACGGCAAACGCGGCAAGCAGCGCAGCGTGCACAACACGTATTTCACGCTGCCCGTGCTGTTTGCCATGCTGAGCAACCACTACAGCTTCACCTGGAGCCACCCGCAGAACTGGCTGGTGCTGATCCTGATGATGTTCGCGGGCGCGGCCATTCGCCAGTTTTTTGTGATGCGCCACGGCCACAAGCTGGGCCGCAATGGCAATCCGCTGCCTTATGCGCTGGTAGGCGTGGCTGTCATCGCCGGCGCCATTTTGTGGATGCGCCCGGCGCCTGTGGTCGGGGTAGGTGGCGCTCCTGTTTTAGGAGCTTCTGGCGCAGGCGCAGAAAGCGCTGTCGGCCAAAATGACTATCCATCGGTACAAGCCGTGCTGGAGCAACGCTGCTACATGTGCCACGGTCAGGCGGTGCAGATGAAAAACCTGCGGCTCGATTCACCCGACAGCGTCAAGCAACATGCCCAGGCCATCTACCAGCAGGTGGTGGTGCAAAAACTCATGCCCATGAACAACGCGACAGGCATTACGGATGCGGAGAGGGCGCTGATTGGCCGCTGGTTTGAGGCTGGGGCGCCTACGGGCCGCTAAGCACCGCAGAGGGCTTGGTTCAGCTTGACGACCAGATGGCTGCTTCGCGGGGCCGGTGCGCCCGGATCACGCAACACCTGAGCGCAGCGCTTTGGCGAGAACCCGGTTCTCGTAAGCCTTTCCTTCAATAAGGTACGGCATTGATCCCACGTCTTGGTAGCCAAGCGCTTTGTAAAACCCAAGCGCGTGGTGATTGCCTACCCAAGCCGTGAGCCAGACTGCGCGCTTGGCTTTGCGTTGCGCACGGTCTTCGGCAAGTGAAATGAGTGCGCGGCCCACCTTGCGTCCGTGAAAGGGCTGCTGCACGTACAGTCGCAGAACCTCAAGCCCGGCAATGGAAGGATTTGGGCACGTCGTGCTTGAGTCCAGATCGACAAAGCCAATGAGGTTCCCGGCGAGTTCTGCGACAAACAATTCGACATGGCTTGAGTCAAGGCGATCCAGAAACGTTTGTTTCGACAGGACAGTCGTGACTTCGTTTGCCAGGTCCGTGTTGATGCCGGACGTGGCATACGTGTCCAGAAAGACTTGGGTTGCCAGAACGGACAGGCAGTGAGCGTCCTGTGCAGTCGCGCGGCGGTAAACAAAATCAGAGGACATGCGAACCCCAGCGTGAGGCCTGGCGTCGGATTGAAGCGGTTGCTGAACTCAGTCCACTGACGGGGCGGGCATCGCGTGGCGCCTTGTGCGTTCCACTAAGCCTTGACCACCGTGGCATCAACTTCCACCAGTTGCCCTGCGTAGCCCAGCCGGGCCACGCCAAGGAGCGTTGCGGGGGGCACCTCTCCGCCAAAAAATGCTGTTGTGGCCTTCCATGCTGCCGACAACTGCTCTTGATCGCCAGCGACATAGACCACAAGCTTTCTGACATCGGCAATGGTGAAGTCATGAACCGACAAGACAAGGCCCAGGTTGTGAAGGCACTGGCTCGCTTGAGCCAACGCGTCTCCGACGCCAACCAAATTTCCTTGCGAATCGTTCGGCACCTGCCCTGCGACAAACAGCTGGTTACCCACTCGCTCTGCGTAGCGGTATTGAGGAGTCTCCGACATTCCTGCTGCTCGCTCGGCTTCATTCATTGCTTGTCTGTCCTTTCTCTTCGATTGAGTACGCCAAGTGCGGCCCCGGAATGCTTAACGTAGTGTGCCACGCGGGTGCTTGGCCCCATCAATCAGCGTGTGCATTCAGGTCTGTGGGTTTGTGCACCTACGCCGCCAACACATCCTGCAGCGCCCGCGTCGCCGCCAGCGCCCCCAGGCTGGCTTCCGTGAACCCGCCATGCAGCACCACGCCACTCGCGGCCTGTTTGGCCTCGTGTTTGGCAACGGCGGCCAGGTTGGCCACTTCTTCGGCGTGCCGAAAGCGGCCCGGCGTGATGCGCACGGCGCCAATGGACAGCGTGGTGCACGGAAAGAACCTTGGCACCCCGTGGCGGTCTTCGGCCTCGATGCCGCCAGCCTGCCGTGCGGGTTCGTCGAACAGCGTGAGGGCTTCGCGTGCGAATTCGTCCACGATGTTCTTGCAGCGCTGCAGCCAGTTGCTGCTCTGGAAGATCAGCATGAAATCGTCGCCGCCCACATGGCCCACGAAGTCGCGCCGTGCGTCGCAGTGCGCCGTGGCCAGGCGGGCGACGAGGCGGATCATCTGGTCGCCGCGCCAGTAGCCGTAGTGGTCGTTGAAGGGCTTGAAGTTGTTCAGGTCGGCATAGCAGGCCACAAACTCGGTGCCGCTTTCCAGCAGGCGCTGCATGTGCAGGCTGATGGGGATGTTGCCGGGCAGAAAGGTCAGCGGGTTGGCGTGGCGGGCGGCTTCGATGCGGGTTTCGGTGACGGCGCGCACCAGCTGGTCGCCCGTGCCCAGGCCCAGGTAGCGGCCGTTGTCGGTCACGATGTAGCCGTCGCTCAAATAGCGCTGGTCCTGCGAGGTGAGGATGCCCATGAGCTGGTCCACGTCGCAGTCCAGCTCCACCACGCGCGGCGCGGGGTTGGCAAACGCCAGGCAGGGCTTGCGGCCATGCACTTCACGGAAGTACAGGGTGGCGTAGTGGTTCATGAACTGCTGGCGGTTGATGAGTGCCACGGGCCGCGTGCCGTCCACCACGGCCAGGGCGTGCAGGTCGGTGTGCTGGTGGAATACGGCGGCCACTGCGTCGTTGCTGGTAGAGGGCGCCACGGTGGGCGCTTGCAGCACCAGCAGGCTGCGCAGGATGCCGGGGCGCGCGGCCTGGCCCAGGTGCGGCAACACGGCCACGCGGCGGTCCTGCATCACTTCCAGCGCAGGCGCATCCACCGTGTCGCGCGGCACGGTGGCGGGGCGGCCCAGCAGCCAGCCCTGGCCAAAGGGGATGTCCAGGTCGCGCAGCGCGCGCAGGTCGTCGCGGGTCTCGATGCCTTCGGCGATCAGCGTGGTGCCGAACACGTCGGCAATGCCCTTGATGGCCTGCAGCATCTGCAAATTTTCGGGGTGATCGCTGATGTCGTGGATGAAGTATTTGTCGATCTTCACGAAGTCGGGCTTCACCTCGGACCACAGCCGCAGGCTGGATCGCCCGTCGCCAAAGTCGTCCAGCGCCAGGCGCGCGCCGCAGGCGTGCACAGCCTTCAGCGCCTCGCGCAGTTGTGGCATATCGGTCACGCGCTCGTGCTCGGTGATCTCCAGCACCAGCATGCGGGCGCTGACACCAAAGCTGCGTACGCTTTCGCCCAGCGCGTGTGCGCCCAGCAGGGCCACACCATGCACCAGCGCGTCGGCGCTGATGTTCACGAAGAGGCGGCCTGGCGCCTCGTGCTGGCCCCACTGTGCCAGCGCGGTGAAAACGCACATCAGCTCGAAGTCTTGCAGGACGCGCTCGCGTCGCGCCAGTTCCAGCAGGGTGTCGGGTGTGTGAAACGGGCTGCCCTGCGGGCCGCGGATCAGGGCCTCATGGGCATAGATGCTGCCCTCGCGCAGGTCGGCCAGGGGCTGAAAGACGCAGTGCAAGTTGCCTTCGCGCATGAGGCGGGCGAGGGGGCCGGTGCCGTGGCGCACCGCGGGCGACAGCAGTGCCAGCATGGCCTCCAGTCGGCTCTGTGGGATGGGGTGCATGGCGTGTGGTCGGTCCCTGGGCAAGGCGCCAAAGATAGCGGGCGGTTGTGACAGTGCGGTTACAGCGCGCCATGGCGAATGGACGCCGGTGCAAGGGGGCGCGAGCGTGGTCCGGGTGGGCTGGGCGGGCGCGTGGCGTTGCGCGCTGCACAATGTGCGCCATGCTTGAATATCCTTCTGCCCCAGCCTCTCTTCCACTGCCAGATGCGCGCACGGCGCCGCGCGAATTTCTTCAGACCCTTTTCAACACGGCAGTGCGCAGTGCGCAGCCCCTGCATGGCATGCGCCAATGGCTTCCGGCGCCGCCCAAGGGGCGCACGCTGGTTCTGGGCGCGGGCAAGGCCGGTGGCGCCATGGCGCACGCGCTGGAGGCGCTGTGGCCCGTGGATGCGCCCTTGTCGGGCCTCGTAGTCACGCGCTATGGCCACATTCCGCCGCGGCCCCCGGGGCTTGCCCAGCGCATTGAGGTGGTGGAGGCCGCGCACCCCGTGCCCGACGCGGCAGGGCTGGCCGCCGCCCAGCGCATTCTGGACCTGACGCAAGGGCTGACCGAAGACGACCTGGTGCTGTGCCTCATCTCTGGCGGGGGCTCATCGCTGCTCACGCTGCCAGGTGAGGGCCTCACGCTGGAGGACAAGCAGCAGATCAACCGCGCCCTGCTGGAAAGTGGTGCCCACATCGGCGAAATGAACTGTGTGCGCAAACACCTCTCGCGCATCAAGGGCGGGCGGCTGGCGGCGGCGTGTGCGCCAGCGCGCGTGGTCACGCTCACCATCAGCGATGTGCCGGGCGATG
>JBCNOJ010000153.1:0-10082 GCA_039593925.1 Acidovorax sp. | reverse complement strand
GAGGACGACTTCGGCAAGAACGACTGGTGGTTCAAGGTATGGGGCCCGGACAAGCTAGTGGACGAAGGCATCGGCCGCGCCGAGGACTGGATCATCCGCAGCGACGCCAAGGGCAAGAAGGCCGGTGCCAAGTGGCACGGCTTCGGACAACTGGCCGACGGCTTCAACATGCTGGATCCGATCAAGTCCACCATCGTCACGCCCGGCCTGAACCTGGACGGCAAGTTCGACAAGAAGGGAATTCCGGCGTCCATCGTCACCAAGTACCTGGCCGAGCACGGCGTGGTGGTCGAGAAGACGGGCCTGTACAGCTTCTTCGTGATGTTCACCATCGGCATCACCAAGGGCCGCTGGAACACACTGCTCACCGCGCTGCAGCAGTTCAAGGACGACTACGAGAAGAACCAGCCCATGTGGCGCATCCTTCCCGAGTTCTGCCAGCAGCACAAGCGCTACGAGCGCATGGGCCTGCAGGACCTGTGCCAGCACGTGCACGAGATGTATGCCAAGTACGACATCGCGCGCCTGACCACCGAGATGTACTTGTCGGACCTCACGCCCGCCATGAAGCCCTCGGATGCTTACGCGCACATCGCGCATCGCAAGACCGACCGTGTTGAGATCGATCAGCTCGAAGGCCGCATCACCGTGGGCCTGGTCACGCCTTACCCTCCGGGCATTCCACTGCTGATTCCGGGCGAAGTCTTCAACAAGAAGATCGTGGATTACCTCAAGTTCGCCCGCGAATTCGCCAAGCTGTGCCCGGGCTTCGAGACCGACATCCACGGTTTGGTGGAAGTGGAAGACGAAAACGGCCAGGTGCGTTACTACGCGGACTGCGTGGCGGAAGGCAAGACGGGCAAGAACCCCAAGCCCTTGGCCACTGCAGAGAATCTGGTTCAGGTGGGCGATGACGGCGCTTACAGCCGCATCGTCTGAGGGCTGAGCTGGCATGCACGCCCGGGCGTGCATGCCGCTTGCGGCGGCGCATCACGCGCCACGTCAGCGTGAGGTGATTGGCTCCATCCGCGGCCTTGGTCGCGGATTTTTTTTGCCCTGATCCCCAAAGGGTTGTAGCGTGGGAGCGGATTTCGAAATTTTTTGAATCCGGCTGGAACGGTGGTGCGTATTGACCATCAGCTGCCTGGCATTTTTCAGGTGGTTTACGTCAATCACTTCATCAGGAGATTTCCATGCATATCCGTTTCAATGCCCGTCTCGCCGCCGTTGGTCTCTCTGCGGCCCTGGCTGTGGCCGCTGCCGTACCGGCTGCTGCACAAGTGATGGTGGGCGGTGCGCCCATGCTTGCCAGCAAGGACATCATCGACAACGCAGTTAACTCCAAGGACCACACCACGCTGGTGGCGGCAGTCAAGGCAGCGGGCCTGGTGGACACCCTTAAAGGTCCAGGCCCATTCACCGTGTTTGCGCCCACCAATGCAGCATTCGCAGCCCTGCCTGCAGGCACAGTGGACACCTTGCTCAAGCCCGAGAACAAGCCCACGCTGACCAAGGTGCTGACGTACCACGTGGTGGCAGGGAAGTGGGATGCAGCCGCTCTGTCCAAGATGATTGCAGACGGCAAGGGCATGGCCAGCATCAAGACCGTGGCAGGTGGCACGCTCACGGCCAAGGCCAATGGCGGGATGATCAGCCTGACCGATGAAAAAGGCGGTACCGCCAATGTCACGATTGCGGACGTGTACCAATCCAACGGCGTGATCCACGTGGTGGACAAGGTGCTGTTGCCCAACTGATAACCCAAGGGCTGTTTGCAGCCTCATGAAGCGTGCTGGCTCGGGCACCTCCGCTTTGGGCTGCGGCATTTTTTTCACGGCGATCGTCTGAGCGTTCGCGCGGCAGGGCTCCTTGCCGCCAGGTGTTCAGAGGCAGTGGCTTCACGATTTGGTGTCGCCACCGTCGCCCCCGTCGCCCTTTCCCTCAGCGCAGTGGCATGTCCTCACGCACACGTACGAAGCTCGCGAACCGGGGTAGCCCGCCGTCGTGCAACCCTCGGTAGCGGTAAGTCACCCAGCTTCCCACCGGGGGTGGGTTATTGCGGTCGGCATCGCTGAAACCCGCGCCCAGCCGGAAGCGCTGGCCCGAGGGCATCTCCACCAGCAGGGCGCCCATGCGCCCCGCGTGCCGCCCTTTGCCGGGCAGGTGGGCCACCACGCGGGCCTCGGCGTCTTCATGGGTCTTGAGCTTGAGCAGGTCATCGCTGCGGCCAGAGCGGTACAGCGAACTGCCCTTGTGCAGCATCAGCCCCTCGCCACCTGCGCGCACGGTGCGCTGCAGCAGCGCCTGCAAGGCAGCGTCGCTGGCCACGCGCTGCTGCGGCACGGCCACCACCCAGGCTTGGCCGATGGACGCGACCAGACGCTGCAGCGCGGGCAACCGTTCATCGAAGGTGCCGCCGTGCCGGGGCAGGTCGAACACCATGAATCGCAGGCCACGCCAGGCCGCATCATCCGGCTGCTGTTGGCGGGTGGTGGACAGCGCCTGTGCAAAGCGGTTGCGGCCCGCCCAGAGCTCGCCGTCCATCGGCGTATTGGGCCACCCGACGGTGAACCAGGCGGGCGCGGCAACGGTCTCTCCGCCGCGTGTGCGCAAGGTGGCGCCATCCCAATAGCCGCGCACCCCGTCGTACTTTTCGCTGATCCAATAGTCGGCCAGCGGCATGCCTGGCCGGTATACCTGGGCCAGCAGCAACGCGGGCGGTGGGGTGGTTTCCGCGGCAGCGCGCGTGGGCATTGCCGTGCAGGCCAGCACGGCGGCTGATGCAGCCCACGTTAGATACTGTCGCCTGCGCAGCATTTGCTATCAAAAATAGAGCTATTCGCGCTTGATGGATCAGCGCTAGAGCCTGTTTTTGCTTGTAATCAGCTTCAGACCTGGTCTGCGCTCAGGCCCGCCGTCTGGCTGAAGCCGCCGTCCACGTAGGTGATCTCGGCTGTCAGGCCCGAAGCCAGGTCAGACAGCATGAACGCGGCCACATTGCCCACATCCTCGATCGTCACGTTGCGGCGCAGGGGCGCGGCATCGGCCACGCGGGACAGCAGCTTGCCGAAGTCCTTGATGCCGCTGGCGGCCAGGGTTTTGATGGGACCGGCGCTGATGCCGTTGGCGCGAATGCTGCGGCCGTCTTCGGTGCGGCCCACGGCTTCGGCCAGGTAGCGCACGCTGGCTTCCAGGCTGGCCTTGGCCAGGCCCATGGTGTTGTAGTTGGGGATGGAGCGCAGTGCACCCAGGTAGCTCAGCGTGAGCAGCGACGACTTGTCGTTCAGATAAGGCAGGGCGGCCTTGGCCATGGCCGGGAAACTGTAGGCGCTGATGTCGTGCGCGATGCGAAAGCCCTCACGGCTCAGGCCTTCGAGGAAGTTGCCTGCGATGGCTTCGCGCGGCGCGAAGCCAATGCTGTGCACGAAGCCGTCGAACTTCGGCCACACCTGAGCCAGGTCGGCGAACATGCGCTCGATCTGTTCGTCGCTGGCCACGTCGCAATCAAAGATCAGCTTGGAGTCGAACTCGGCAGCGAAGTCGGTAATGCGGTCCTTGAAGCGCTCGCCCACGTAGCTGAAGGCCAGTTCGGCGCCTTGGGCGTGGCAGGCCTTGGCGATGCCGTAGGCGATGGAGCGGTTGGACAGCACGCCCGTGATGAGCAGCTTCTTGCCGGTCAGAAAACCCATGTGTATTCTCCTTGTGGTTTGGCGGAAAGCAGGCCTAGCGCCCGCCGCATGGGGATATGCGGGGTCTGCTGCAAGGCCCGTCGAACGTAGTGCAGAATTGTCGCATGCGGTTTTGGCTGACTTTTCTGCTGATGGGGTGTGCTGCGCCGGCGTGGGCAGCCCACGCTTATGCGCTGTGGGGCGAGCCACGCTACCCGGCCGGGTTTGCGCACTTCGGCTACGTGAACCCCGATGCCCCCAAAGGCGGTGAGTTGCGCCTCGTCAGCAATCTGCGCGTTTCCACCTTCGACAAATACAACCCGTTCACCATCAAGGGCAACGCGCCGGCGTACCTGTCGTCGCTGATGTTCGACTCGCTGCTGGTGGGCTCCATGGATGAAACCGCCACCGGCTACGGCCTGTTGGCCGAGGATGTGGAGGTGGCGCCCGATGGGCTCTCAGCCACGTTCAAGCTGCGGCCAGAAGCGCGATTTCACAACGGCAAGCCCGTGCTGGCGCAGGATGTGAAGCACAGCTACGACACCCTGGTCGGTCCGTTCACCTCGCCCTCGTACAAGACGATGCTCATCGAGGTGGCGGGTGTGGACGTGATCAACGACCGAACCGTGCGCTACCGATTCAAGCAACCTAACCGCGAACTGCCATTGACGGTGGGCGGCCTGCCGGTTTTCAGCCGCGATTGGGGGGTGGAAAACGGCAAGGCCAAGCCGTTCGACCAGGTGGTGATGGACATCCCCATTGGCAGCGGACCTTACAAGATTGGCCCCGTGCGGTTTGGGAAAGACATCACCTACGTGCGCGACCCGCAGTACTGGGCTCGTGACCTGAACGTGCGCAAGGGCACGGCCAATTTCGACCGCGTGCTCGTCAAGATCTACAAGGACAACACGGCCCGCCTGGAAGCGCTCAAGGCCGGTGAGTTCGACCTGATGCGATTCTTCAGCGCGGGCGACTGGGCCCGCCGCGTGACCGGCAAAAAATTCGACACGGGTGAGCTGGTGAAGGGCGAATTCCAGCACAAGCTGCCCTCGGGTTTTCAAAGCTACGTGCTCAACACCCGCCGCCCTTTGCTGCAGGACGCGCGCGTGCGTGAGGCGCTGGGTCTGGCCATGGATTACGAGTGGATGAACCGCCAGCTGTTTTACGGCGCCTATCAGCGGGTCAACGGCCTGTTCGGCAACACCGCGTGCGAGACGAAAGGCAGCCCTTCGCCCGAAGAACTGGCGCTGATGGAGCCTTACCGCAAGAGCATCCCTGCCGCTGCCTTCGGCCCGATGACCGTGCCTCCACGCACCGATGGGGCTACATCGCTGCGGGACAACCTGCGCCGCGCGCAGGCGCTGCTGAAAGAGGCTGGTTGGGAGGTGCGTGATGGCGCCCTGCGCAACGCCAAGGGCGAGGCCATGGTGCTGGAATACATGGACAGCAACGAAGGCGGCGTGCGCACCATCACGCCCTGGATGCGCAATCTGGAAAAAATCGGTGTCACCTTGCGTTTCCGCTCGGTGGACTTTGCGCTTTACCAGCAGCGCCTGCAGAAATTTGACTTTGACATCACCTCGTTGGCGTTCCAGGGCACCAACAACCCAGGCCAAGAGTTTGCCGACATGTTCGGCAGCGCGGCGGCCGATGTGGAAGATTCGGGCAACTTTGCTGGCGTGAAGAACCCAGCGGTGGATGCCATGGTCAAGGCCATGGTGTCGGCAAAAACAGAGGCCCAACTGCTTCCCGCCTGCCATGCGCTGGAGCGCATCATTGCGCACAGCCACTACCTGATCCCGCAGTGGACGGCTGGCACGCACCGCATGGCCTACAACGCCTGGCGGCTCGCGCGGCCAGAGGTCGTGCCTCCCTATTCGACCGGTGAAGGCTGGGTGATTGACACCTGGTGGGCGCGTGTGCCGCCCCAAACCGCGCCGGACAAGAAGTAGCAGCAACCATCGCACTCCCATGTTCGCCTACATCCTCAAACGCGTCTTGCTCATGCTGCCCACGCTGCTGGGCGTGCTCTTGCTGACCTTTGTGGTGACCCAGTTTGTGCCTGGCGGTCCGGTGGAGCAGTACATGGCCGAAGCCAAGGCGGGTGCCGGTGGCGGCGGGGCTGAGGGCGGCGGCCTGAGCTACCGCGGATCACAGGGGGTGGACCCCAAACGCGTGGAGCAGATCAAGGCGCTGTATGGTTTTGACAAACCTGCGCACGAGCGTTTTTTTCAGATGCTGGGCCAGTTTGCGCGCTTTGACCTGGGCAAGAGCTTTTTCCAGAACAAGGACGTGTGGCAGCTCATCATCGAGAAGCTGCCTGTCTCCATCAGCCTGGGCCTGTGGACGTTTCTGATCAGCTACCTGGTGGCCGTGCCGCTGGGTGTGGCCAAGGCGGTGCGCGCAGGTTCGCGGTTCGATCTGGTCACCACGCTCATCATTCTGGTGGGCTACGCCATCCCGGGCTTCGTGCTGGGCGTGGCGCTGCTGGTGATCTTTGGCGGGCAGTTGCAGTGGTTCCCGCTGCGCGGGCTCACGTCGGCCAACTGGGACGAGCTGAGCTGGGGCGCGCGCATCGTTGATTACCTGTGGCACATCACGCTGCCCGTCACGGCCATGGTGCTGGGCAGTTTTGCGGTCACGGCCATGCTGACCAAGAACGCTTTCCTCGAAGAGATCCGCAAGCAGTACGTGCTGACGGCCCGCGCCAAGGGGCTGAGCGAGCGGCAGGTGCTGTGGAAGCACGTGTTCCGCAATGCGCTGATCCCCATCGTTACCGGCTTTCCGGCCGCGTTTATTGGCGCCTTCTTCGCCGGCTCTTTGCTCATCGAGACCCTGTTCTCCCTCGACGGCCTGGGCCTGCTCAGTTACGAGAGCGTCATTCGCCGCGACTACCCGGTGGTGCTCGGCACGCTGTACCTGTTTACGCTGATCGGGCTGGTCACCAAGCTCATCAGTGACCTTTGTTATGTGTGGGTGGACCCGCGCGTGAAGTTTGATTAGCCCGAACGAACCCATGGCCCTGATGAGTTCCGCTCCCGCATCGCCTTCGCTCTCTCCATCCCGCCGCGCCTGGCTGCGTTTCAAACGCAACCGGTTGGGTTATTGGAGCCTGCTCATCTTCTGCGCGCTGGTCGTGGTCAGCCTGTGCGCAGAACTGGTCAGCAACGACAAGCCACTCATCGTGCGCTACGAAGGGCAGACCTACTTCCCCATGCTCAAGGACTACCCCGAAAAGACCTTCGGCGGCGACTTCGAGACCCCCACCGACTACCTCGACCCGTTCATCAAGGAGCGGCTTTCCGCAGGCAGCAACTGGGCGCTGTATACGCTGAACCCTTATGGCCCCAACACGCTGAACTACTTTGCCAAGGCGCCTAATCCCTCTGCGCCCACAAGTGACAACTGGCTGGGCACGGACGACCGGGGGCGTGACCTGCTCGCGCAACTGCTCTACGGGTTCCGGGTGAGCGTGCTGTTCGGCCTCGCGCTCACCATCACCGGCGTGCTGCTGGGGGTGGTCACCGGTGCCATCCAGGGGTTCTTTGGCGGCAAGACGGACCTGGCCTTTCAGCGCTTCATCGAAATCTGGGGCTCCATGCCCGAGCTGTACCTGCTCATCATCTTCAGCGCCGTGTTCGCGCCCAGCATTTCGCTGCTGCTCATCCTGCTGTCGCTGTTCGGCTGGATGGGGCTGTCGGACTACGTGCGGGCCGAGTTCCTGCGCAACCGCCAGCTGGATTACGTGAAGGCCGCGCGCGCGCTGGGGGTAAGCAACAGCCAGATCATCTGGCGCCACATCCTGCCCAATAGCCTGACGCCGGTGGTGACCTTTTTGCCGTTTCGCATGAGTGCGGCCATTCTTGCGCTCACATCGCTGGATTTTCTGGGCCTGGGCGTGCCGCCCGGCACACCCTCGCTGGGCGAGCTGTTGAGCCAGGGCAAGAACAGCATCGATGCGTGGTGGATTTCGCTGTCCACCTTTGCCGTGCTGGTGACCACGCTGCTGCTGTTGACCTTCATGGGCGATGCCCTGCGCGATGCGCTCGACCCCCGAAAGGCCGATCTGTGATGACAACCCCATCGGCCAAGCAGACAGCCCTGCTGCAGGTGCAAGACCTGCGTGTGCGCTTTGGCAGCAAAGAGGTGGTGCGGGGCGTGAGTTTTGACATTGCTGCGGGCGAAAAGCTGGCATTGGTGGGCGAGTCCGGTTCGGGCAAGACCATCACCGCATTGAGCTTGCTGCGACTTGTGGGTGATGCCGCCATCACTGGGCAGGCCGTGCTGCAGGGCCGGGGCGACCTGCTGGCGCTGACGGAGCGCGAGATGCGCGGCGTGCGCGGTGATGACATCGCCATGGTGTTCCAGGAGCCCATGACCGCGCTCAACCCGCTGATGACGATTGGCGCCCAGATTGCCGAGATCTTGCAGCTCAAGCGTGGCCTGACGGGCGCGCAGTGTGCCAAGGCGGCCGTCGACCTGCTGGCGCAGACCGGCATCCCCGAGCCCGCGCGGCGTGCCGGCAGCTTTCCGCACCAGTTGAGCGGCGGTCAGCGCCAGCGCGCGATGATCGCCATGGCCCTGGCCAGCGCGCCCAAGCTGCTGCTGGCCGACGAACCCACCACGGCGCTGGACGTGACGCTGCGCGGACAGATCCTGGATTTGCTGAGCGACCTGCAGCGCCAGGCTGGCATGGCCGTGCTGCTCATCACGCACGACCTGAACCTGGTGCGCCGCTTTGCCGACCGCGTGGCCGTGATGGAGCAGGGCGTGCTTGTGGAGCAAGGCCCCGTAGCCGATGTGTTCGGTGCCCCGCAGCATGCCTACACCCGCCGCCTGATTGCCAGCCAGCCGCGCCGCGATGTGGCCGAGGGCGACTTGCCTGCAGGCACCGCGCCCGTGGTGCGGACCGATGGTCTGCGCGTGGTCTATCCCACGCCGCTACCAGGCATCAAGGGCTGGTTCAAGAAAGGTGAGTTCGTGGCCGTACAGGGCGCCACGCTGCAGTTGCTGCCCGGGCAAACGCTGGGTGTGGTGGGCGAGTCGGGGTCGGGCAAGTCCACGCTCGCGCAGGCCATCTTGGGTTTGCTGCCGAGCACCGGCGCACTGCAGGTGGGCGGACAAGCCTGGCAGCAGCCCGCCATGCGCAATACGGCTGCCAATCAGCAATTGCGCCGCCGTGTGCAAGTGGTGTTTCAGGACCCGTTCTCGTCCTTGTCACCGCGCCTTACGGTGGAGGAGATCGTGGGCGAGGGCCTCAAAGTGCACGAGCCTGCATTGGGCGTGGCAGAGCGCCGTGCGCGTGTGGAAGCCATCCTGGGCGAAGTGGGCCTGACCGAAGCGCAATTCCCGCGGCTGCTTGCGCGCTACCCGCACGAGTTCTCTGGTGGCCAGCGGCAGCGTCTGGCCATTGCACGCGCGCTCATCGTGCAGCCCCAGGTGCTGGTGCTGGATGAGCCCACCAGCGCGCTCGACGTCACCATCCAGCAGCAGGTGCTGGGCCTGCTGCAGCGCCTGCAAAAGGAAAAAGGGTTGAGCTACCTGCTCATCACCCACGACGTGGATGTGATCCGCGCCATGGCGCACGACGTGCTGGTGATGAAGGACGGCGCTGTGCTGGAGAGCGGCACGGTGCAGCAGGTGCTGGAATCGCCACAGCACCCATACACGCAGCGGCTGGTTGCGGCGGCCACGGTGCCTGAGCTGGGTTGAGGGCGGCCTATGGAGACAGGAATACAAGCAAAAATGGACTCTAGCGCTTGATGGTCAAGCGCTGTTAGCTATCAAAAAATGAGTCTTCGAGGCCTTGGCTGAGGCTGTGCGCACTGGGTTTTAGGACACGGTGCGCGAGCGCAAGAGCTTCGGCAAGCCAGCTCTAATCCGCTTTTGGGCCCGCTGTGAGCTTGTGAGCTGTGCAGTGACTCCGCCCGAACAGGTTTTTCCAGCTCACAGTGACAGGCACTCGCATGGACCGGGTGTCAGGTCCGCACCCCCTGCCGCGCGTGTTGTTCCACTGGCGGTGCGGCAAACACGATCTTGCCCACATCCACCCCCATGGCCCGAGCGCGCTCCATGAGGTGATCGCGCACATGCCAGGGCAGTGTGGGCGTGCGCGACAGGATCCACAGCGCGTCGCGGCTGGAGCCCATCACCATGGCCCACTGGTAGTTCTCGTCCAGCGCCACCACGTTGTAGCCGCCATAGAACGGGCCGAAAAACGACACCTTGAGGGCAGCGCGGTCGGGGCTGTCTACAAAGCGGGCTGTGCCTTCAACCTCTTTCCATTCACGGCGCACGGGGTCGTAGCCTCGGTTCACCACTTTCAAGGTGTCATCCGCATTGCGGCTGTAAGTGGCGGTGGCGCGCGTCAGGCCGCGCTCAAAGCGGTTGTCGATGCGGGCCACTTCGTGCCAA
>JBCNOJ010000152.1:0-10089 GCA_039593925.1 Acidovorax sp. | reverse complement strand
GGTGGACACTGCCATCTCGGTACCGGTGGCTGAGGCTGGGGGGCAGCGCGGCGAAATCACGGTGGAGGCCAGCCCGGGCCGGTACGCCTATGGTCTGCCCATTTTCCTGGCCCTGTTGCTGGCCGCGCGTGGCAAGGGACGGCTGGCGCGTGCGGTGGCGGGCTATGTGCTGCTGCTGCCGTTCCAGGCAATCAGCCTGACCATGTACACGCTGATGCAGATGCTGCTGGCAGCGCAATTGAACCTGCGCGCACTGCGCATTTCGCAGTGGCAGATGGAAGCCATCGTGTATGGCTATCAGGTGGGGGCATTGGTGCTGCCCACGCTGGTGCCCATCCTGGTGTGGCTGTGGCTGGACCGCAAGTTCGTGAACGACGTGCTGGTGCGCGGCTGGCGCGAGTCGCTCGCCAAGGCGTAGGCCGGCCTTTAACCTTGCAGCTCGGCGGGGTTGAGCCGAGGTGTGGCATCACCCGTATCGGCTGCACTTGGTTCTGAACTCGCGTCGGCGCTGACAGGGTCCAGCCGATAGCCCAGGCCATAGATGGCGGTGATGGTGTAGCCGTTCGCCGGGGTGAGTTCGAGCTTGCTGCGCAGGCGCGACACATGGGTATCCAGCGAACGGGAAGGCGCGTCGGCGTTGTCGCCCCACACCACTTCGCGCAGGTGCGAGCGCGACAGCAGCCGGCCCGGGTTGCGGAACATGAACAGTGCCAGCTCGTATTCCCGGTTCTTCAGTTCCACCGCATGGCCATGCACATACAGCGCGCGCTGGTCCGCATCAAAAGAATAAGGTCCGAAAACAAGCCGCGCGCCCATGGCTTCGGGGAAAGCCCGGCGCAGCAGCGCCGTGACACGGGCCACCATTTCGCCCATGCGCAGCGGCTTGGTCATGAAGTCGTCCGCCCCCCGGCTCAGGGCCTCGATCACGTCGCGTTCATCCTGGCGGCGGGTGATGAAAAGAATGGGCAGTTGCAGGCCGTGGATCTGGCGCACGGCCTGGACCACGTCGGTGCCTTCCATGTCCGGCAGGTGCCAGTCCACGATCAGCAGGTCAAAGGTCTCTTGCCGCACGTCCTTGAGCAGGCTCGCGCCATCGATGTAGGTGTGGCACACATGCTGGTGGTGTTCCAGCGTGCCTTTGATCAAATCCAGCAGGATCGGGTCGTCATCAAGAACTGCAATGCGCATTTTGGTCAGTGCCGGGCGCGGTGCCCCAGGCTATCGGCTTCAAACAGAGTCTCCCCGAGCGGGAGGGCCTTGATATTGCCCCACATCAGTTCCCTGTGCGCAGAGGTTGACAATCGTTTGCATTGGATCGCTCCTGCAACGGTGGCGACAGGGTGTTTGCCCGCCCCTTGCCCACCTTTCCCGCCTTGTGCTTGCCCGGCTCAGGCCACCAGCGGCTCTTCCTGCATGGCCTCGATCTGCTCGATCAGCATGTCCACCTGCCCGCGCCAGTAGTCGCTGGTGCCGAACCACGGAAAGTTCGCAGGGAAGATCGGGTCCTGCCAGCGGCGTGCGAGCCAGGCGCTGTAGTGGATGAGACGCAAGGTGCGCAGCGGCTCGATGAGCGCCAGCTCACGGCGGTCAAAGCTGCGGAACTGCTCGTAGCCGTCGATCAACGCGCCGAGCTGGTGGGTGCGCTGGCGCCGGTCGCCCGACAGCAGCATCCACAAATCCTGCACGGCCGGGCCCATGCGCGCGTCGTCCAGGTCCACAAAGTGCGGGCCGCCCCGGCCCCATTCATCCAGCGGCGTCCACAGGATGTTGCCGGGGTGGCAGTCGCCGTGCAGGCGGACCTGGGTAGCATTATTCAAACCAAATGTGCCTGTAGCGCTAGTGGAATATGCGCTGGTAGCTATCAAATCAAGAGCTTTGTCGCACTGTGTCTTCCAGGCGGCTTGCATGTCGAGCGGGATGATCTCGTTCATCAGCAGCCAGTCGCGCGACGCCGTGCCGAAGGTGGCCAGGTCCAGCGTCGGCCGGTGGGCAAAGGGCTGGGCGGCGCCCACGGTGTGGATGCGGGCCAGAAAGCGGCCGATCCATTCCAGCACCTCGAAGTCGTCCAGCTCGGGCTGGCGTCCGCCGCGCCAGGGGCTGACGGAAAAGGCAAAGCCATCGTGCTGGTGCAGGGTGGCGCCGTCCAGCACCAGCGGGCCCACGGCGGGCACCTCGGCCGCCATCAGCTCGGCGGCAAAGGCGTGTTCTTCGAGGATCTGCGCCTCGCTCCAGCGGCCGGGGCGGTAGAACTTGGCCACCACGCGCTGGCCGTCTTCCAGGGTGGCCTGGTACACCCGGTTTTCGTAGGACGACAGGGCCATGAGGCGGCCATCGCCGTACAGGCCCACGCTGGCCAGCGCGTCCAGCACCTGGTCGGGGGTGAGGCGGGCGTAGGGGTGTTGGTCGTTCGAGGCGTTGGCAGCGGTATCGGGGGGCAATGGGGTCATGCCCCATTGTCGCCGCCGCGCCCTTGCTGGCCGCGCATAGCGTTTCAGCCAGGCAGCATCGTCGCGATATGCCCCGCTCGCGGGTCGCCGTTGCCCGCCAGCACGCTGGCAAACAATGCCTTCGTGGCCTGGGGCCCCGCATGGCGCTGCACCACCAGCCAGGGCTGCGGCCCGGCCGACACGGCGGTGCTGAACTGGTTCCAGGCCGCGACCAGGCGGTCGTTCAGGCCCTGGGCGCCCCAGTCGGCATGGCGCTTCTTAACCTGGGCGGGCGCAAAGAACATCACCGGGCGCGGGCCGGGCAGCTGGCCGGCGCCGCCCAGATCGCCCACATGGCTTGCGCCCACCGAGCAGCTATAGGCCAGGCCGGTGAAGTGGGCGTGGATGCGCTGGCGCAGGCCCACGCTGCCCGCAAAGTCGATGTACACGCTGGGTGTGGCGCCGTCGAGGGTGTCCAGTGCGTCGTAGGTGACCACGCGGTGGTAGCAGCCCAGGCTTTCGCAAAACGCCACGTTGCCGGGCGAGGTGAGGCCGATGACCTCGATGCCCTCCCGCTGGGCGAGCTGAAAGGCGGTGCCATAGGCCGTTTTGCTCGACGCGCTGGACAGCAGCATGCGCTGGGCGCCAAAGAACTGCTGGTCGGCCAGAAAGTCGTCGATGAGCCACGAGGTGATGAACAGTGGCCGCAGCAGCGCCTGCACGTCTTCGTTGTCGGCGCGGTACAGCCCGTCGGTGCTGGTGCGCAGGTAGTAGTTGTAGACCGCATGCAGGCCCGCGCGGTGCGGTGCGCCGTCGCTGAGGCCCGTGGGGCTGACGCGGTCTGGCGACAGCACGGCTTGGCTGGCCATGGGCCAGTAGCCATACAGCCGCTCGCCCACGGCCACGGCCGGGTGCAGCGACTGCACCACGGTGCCAAAGCCCCACACGGGCACGATGCCCCAGCCGGCCTCGCCGGTGGGGAAGAACTGCCAGTAGTTCAGCATGTCGCCCAGCGCGGCGTAGGTGATGTTGTTGGCCGTGAGGGCAAACGACTCGACCCGCACGCGGACCTGGCCCTCGGCCAGCGGGGTGTCGTCGGTGGTGGTCAGACGGGTGGTGGCCAGCTGGTCCTGGCGCACGAGGAGGGTGGTGGTGCTCATGCCGCGACGCTAAACGAAACGGCCCGCAGGCTCAACACCTGCGGGCCGCCTGAGCGACACGGACTGGGGCCGTTATGCAGAGCGCGCGGGTTTGTCCAGCGCCAGCACCAAGCCCAGCGCAATGATCGCGGGCAGTGCCTGGCTGAAGAAGATCTTGGGCGCTGCGGTGGCGGCGCCAAACACCCCGGCCACGATCACGCAGGCCAGAAAGAAGACCTTGAACACCCGGTTGCCGGTGAGCAGCCCAAAGAACAGGCCGGCTGCCAGGAAACCGTTGTACAGCCCCTGGTTGGCCGCCAGCGTGGTGGTGGCGTCGGCGAACTCCTGGGTCAGGTTGAAGGTCTTCATGCCCTGCGGCTTGTTCCAGAAGAACATTTCGAGCACGAGGATGTACACATGCTCGATGGCCACCAGGGCCACCGCGATGCGGGGAAGCAGCTGGCGGCCCATCCCTTACACCAGCGTGATGGTCACGTCGATGTTGCCGCGCGTGGCGTTGGAGTAGGGGCAGACCTGGTGGGCTGCATCCACCAGCTTCTGGGCGGTTTCCTTGTCCAGGCCGGGCAGGCTGATGGCCAGGCGGGCGGCGATGCCGTAGGCGTTCGGGATGGGGCCCAGGTCCACTTCGGCGTCGATGGACACGTCCTGCGGCACGGGGATGCCGATCTTGCCGCCGACGGCCTTCATGGCGCCGATGAAGCACGCTGCGTAGCCGGAGGCAAACAGCTGCTCGGGGTTGGTGCCGGTGCCGGAGGTGCCGGGCGAGGACAGCTTGACGTCCAGGCGGCCGTCATCGGTCTTTGCGGCGCCATCGCGGCCACCGGTCACGTGCGACTTGGCGGTGTACAGGACTTTTTCGAGCTTGGTCATGGTGTCTTCCTTGCGGTTGTTGCCCACGGTGGGCGGTGGAGGGAATCGGTTCTGGCGGTGTCGTTGCGTATTTCTGCAGGCCGTCAGCGTTGCTCGCTGAGCCGGTCTCGCAACTGCTTGAGTTCGGTGGTCAGGGCGGTGAGCTCGGCAATCGAGCATTGGCTGCTTTGCAGCACACACTGCGGAATGGCCTCGGCCTGGTCGCGCAGCGCGCGGCCGTCGGCCGTGAGGGTGATGCGCACGCGGCGCTCGTCCTGCACATCGCGCAGCCGGGCGATCTGGCCCTGCGCCTCCAGGCGCTTGAGCAGCGGCGTGAGCGTGCCGGAGTCGAGAAACAGGCGCTCGCCCAGCTCGGACACGGTCACGCCGTCCTGCTCCCACAACACCAGCATCACGAGGTACTGCGGGTAGGTCAGGCCGATGCGGTCGAGCAGGGGCTTGTACAGCTTGGTCATCGCCAGCGAGGCGGAATACAGCGCAAAGCAGACCTGGTTGTCCAGCCGCAGGATGGCGGGGCTGGGAGTGGGGGGCGTGCTGTGGCTGGGCATGGGGTGAATTGTGGGTGCAAATTCAATTGTGTGCAATTGAATTGTGAAAAACTTTGTTAATGGATGGGATTGGGTGGGTGGGGGAGCGGCGCCGCGCCATCGGTGCTATTCGCGTGTCCCGCCTGCGCAGGCGGGGGCGCTGCGCCCTCGTCACACTCGGGATATTGCTATCAATAGCAGAGCTACTAGCGCATGATTCATGAGCGATAGCGGTCGATTTGGCTTGAAACTTGGCGCGGGATGGTTCGGGCGACAACGAACCACCAGGACTCAGCGCCCGCTGAACTGCGCCGGTCGCCGCTCGACGAACGCGCGCACGCCTTCGGCCGCGTCCTCGCTGTTGGCCAGCTGCTTTTGTACGGGGATGAACTCTGCCACCGCCGCCGCCTGGCCTTGCTCGATGGCCTTGAGCACGTTGAGCCGCGTGGCCACCACGGCCAGCGGCGCCTGGGCTTCGATGCGCTGGGCAATCTGCAGCGCCTCCTGCAGCTCCTGGCCTGCGGGCACCACCTTTTGTACAAAGTTCAGCCGGTAGGCCTCGGCGCTGCCGAACTCGTCGGCCGTCAGCAGGTGCAGCAGCGCATTGCCCGTGCCCGCGCGCTCGGCCATGCGCAGCGTGGCGCCGCCCGTGGCCATGATGCCGCGCTGCACCTCCATCTGCGAGAAGCGGCAGTTGTCGGCCGCCACCACGATGTCGGCGCCCAGCATCAGCTCGATGCCCACGGTGAAGCAGATGCCCTTGACCGCCACCACCATGGGTTTGGTGCGGCGACGGTAGCCGGGCAGACCGTAGTCGTGCGGCTCCACCAGGCCTTCAGGGATGGCTTTCTCGCCGCGCTGCATGTAGGCGCTCACAGCAGGCAGGTCCAGCCCGGCAGTGAAATGGTCGCCAAACGCATGCAGCACGCCCACGCGCAGGGCGGGGTCGTCATCCAGCCGGGTGTAGGCCTCGGCCAGCTGGCGGAACATGGGGGGCGTCCAGCCATTGCGCTTGGCCGGCCGGTTGATGCCGATCAGCAGCACATGGCCGATGACCTGGGTGTCGATGCAGCCCTCGGGCGGGGGCGTGGTGGGGGTGATGTGTGTCATGGGCGCAGGTCTCCTGGCCCATGATTGAAAACGCTTCAAGCGCTGCGCGCCGTCTCAATCGAGACAGCGCTGTTCAGCAGACGGACTGCGCAACTGGCGCAGCGCGATACCAGTGCCCCCGCGCAAGGGCCGCCACGACATGCAAATGTCGTTTCCACTCCATGCGCTGGGGGCGTCCCCCAGGGGGGAAGGCGCGAAGCGACTCAGGGGGGTTAGTAGGTATACACGCCCTGGCCGGTCTTGCGGCCCAGGCGGCCTGCGGCCACCATTTCCTTGAGCAGCGGGCAGGGGCGGTACTTGCTGTCGCCAAACTCGGTCAGGTACACGTCCATCACGGCCAGGCACACATCCAGGCCGATCATGTCCGCTAGCGCCAGCGGGCCGATGGGCTGGTTGCAGCCGAGCTTCATGCCCGCGTCGATGTCCTCGGGCGTGGCCAGGCCCTCGGCCAGCACGAAGAAGGCCTCATTGATCATGGGCACCAGGATGCGGTTGACCACAAAGCCGGGCGCGTTCTTCACGGTGATGGGGCTCTTGCCCAGCGCCTCGGCCAGGGCCTTCACGGCGTCGTGTGTGGCGTCGCTGGTCTGCAGGCCGCGGATGATCTCCACCAGCGCCATCATGGGCACGGGGTTGAAGAAGTGCATGCCGATGAAGCGGTCGGCGCGGCTGGTGGCGGCGGCCAGCTTGGTGATGGAGATCGAGGAGGTGTTCGAGGCAATGATCACCTCGGGCGTCACGATGGCATCCACCTGCTTGAGGATCTTGAGCTTGAGCTCGTAGTTCTCGGTGGCGGCCTCTATCACCAGTTGCGCGGCCTTGAGGTCGTCGTAGCTGGTGGAAGTCTTGATGCGCGCCAGGGCGGCCGCCTTGTCGGCTTCGCTGATCTTTTCCTTTTTGATCAGGCGGTCCAGGCTGCCGGCCACGGTGGCCAGGCCTTTTTGCACTGCAGCATCCGAGATATCGACCATCACCACGTTGATGCCTGACACCGCACAGGCCTGTGCAATGCCGTTGCCCATGGTGCCTGCGCCGATGATGCCTACGGTCTGAATCGTCATATAGAGAGCCCTCTTCAAAGTGAAACGGATGGACGGGATGGTAAGGGGAATCGCACGACCGTTCGGTTATCGTGCGTCAAACCTGAACCAACAAGCCGCTGCGCAGCATGGCAGAGGAGACACCACAACATGTTCGACTACATCGTGATCGGCGGCGGCTCGGCCGGCTCCGTGCTGGCCGGCCGCCTGACTGAGAACCCCGCAGTGCGCGTGTGCCTGCTGGAGGCGGGGCCTGCCGACAACAGCGTGCTCATCCACTGCCCGGCTGGGCTGGCCGTGATGGCCAAGTTCGAGTTGAACGGCTGGGGCTTCAACACCACGCCGCAGGCGGCGCTGAACAACCGGCGCGGCTACCAGCCACGCGGCAAGGTGCTGGGGGGCTCCAGCTCCATCAACGCCATGGTCTACATCCGGGGCCAGCATGCAGACTACGACCACTGGGCCGCGCAGGGCAACCCGGGCTGGGGCTGGGAAGATGTGAAGCCGTACTTTCTGCGCGCCGAAAACAACGAGCGCGGTGCCAATGACTGGCACGGCCGGGGCGGTCCCTTCAACGTGGCGGACCTGCGTGCGCCCAACCGGTTCAGCCAATATTTCACCGACGCCGGTGTGCAGGCCGGGCACCCGCACAACACCGACTTCAACGGCGCCACGCAGGAAGGCGTGGGCCTGTACCAGGTCACGCACAAGAACGGCGAGCGCCACAGCGCGGCCAAGGGCTACCTCACGCCGCACCTGGCGCGGCCCAACCTGCAGGTCATCACTGGCGCGCACGCCACGCGCATCCTGTTCGACGGCTCGCGCGCCGTGGGCGTGGAGTACCGCCAGGGTGGCGCGATCAAGCAGGTCCGCGCCGGGCGCGAGGTGCTGCTGAGTGCGGGCGCGCTGCTGTCGCCGCAGTTGCTGATGCTGTCGGGCGTGGGGCCTGCCGCGCATTTGCAGCAACACGGCATCCCGGTGCTGCACGACCTGCCGGGCGTGGGCCAGCATCTGCACGACCATCCCGACGTAGTGCAGGTGCTGGACGCTCCCGATCTGAAGGACCTGTTCGGCCTTTCGCTGTCGGGCATGGTGCAGACGCTGCGCGGCATCATCGAATGGCGCAAGCACCGCTCCGGCATGTTGACCACCAACTTTGCCGAGGCGGGGGGCTTCATCAAGAGCGACCCATCCGAGTCAGAACCCGACCTGCAGCTGCACTTTGTGATCGGCAAGCTGGTGGACCACGGGCGCAAGACCGTGTTCGGCCACGGCTACTCGGCCCATGTGTGCCTGCTGCAGCCCAAGAGCCGGGGCTCGGTCACGCTGGCCAGCCGCGACCCCATGGCCTTGCCCTTGGTGGACCCGAACTTCCTGACCGACCCTGACGACATGGCGCGCATGGTGCGCGGCTTCAAGCAGACCCGCGCCATCCTGTCGCAACCAGCGCTCGCGAAGTTCGGCGCCAAGGAGCTGGCGGCCTCGGCCAGTGCGCGCTCCGATGCCGAGATCGAGCAGTTCATCCGCCAGTACGCCGACACCATCTACCACCCCGTGGGCACCTGCCGCATGGGGCCTGGGCCCATGGACGTGGTGGATGCCGAACTGCGCGTGCATGGCCTCGCCGGCCTGCGTGTGGTGGACGCGTCCATCATGCCGCGCATCGTGAGCGGCAACACCAATGCGCCCACGGTGATGATTGCGGAAAAGGCGGTGGACCTGCTGCGCGCTCGCGCGTGAAAAAGTTCACGGTATTGCACGCTGGCGGCGTTCTTAAGGATTCTTGAGGGTTCGTTTAAGAAGTTTTTAGCAGCCGAATGCGAGGGCGATTCATAGACTTCTTTTCATGGAAGCGGACGCATGGTGTGTCCGGCCCGGCCCCCAGTGATGGGGCTGAAAAAAGGGCCTTCGGGCCTGGAAAGACAGTGATGAAGATCGACCCCTGCGAAATCGCAGCATTGGCCCAGGCAGAAAGTGCTGCGCCACGCTTGGACATGTATGCCGGTATCCACAAGGCCCTGCGCGCCTTTATGTCCGATACCTTGGTGGCTATGGGCCGTATGGATGTGGACGATGACCTGGAGTTTGCGCAGACTTGTGACCGGGTGATGGGTTTGCTGGACATGTGCAGAGCGCACCTGCAGCATGAGAACCGTTTCATCCACACGGCCATGGAGCTGCGTGAGCCTGGCGCCTGCGCCGCTGTCGAGACGGAACATACAGAACACGAGCGCGCATTGTCTGGGTTGGCCACCGGTGTATCGCACCTGCTGGCCAGCCCGCGTGCCGGGCGTGCAGCGGCATCGCATGCGCTGTACCGCCAGTTAGCACTGTTCGTGGCGCACAATTTCGATCACATGCATGAGGAAGAGGTCCATCACAACCAGGTGCTCTGGGCCCACTACACCGACGAGGAGCTGGTGCAAATCCACGAGGCACTGGTTGCGTCCATCCCTCCGGCGGAAATGATGAATGTGATGCGTTGGATGGTTCCGTACTTGTCCCCGGCCGAACGGACCGTGATGCTGAAGGACATGCAGAAGCATGCTCCAGCGCCCGTCCTGGCTGCGGTGCTCGCGCATGTGCAGCCTCACCTGACGCAGAACGAGTGGGCCAAGCTTTCGCAGGCCTTGGGGTTGCCTAAGGTTCCGGGTCTCGTGCACTAAGGTTGCCAGCCTGCACGCGGGACCTGCCGGCAGCGGCGCTTCGCATCAGGCGTCTGCTGCGCGCATCTCTTCCAGAACGACCGGGCGAAGCATGCACAGTCGCATGCGGCCCCGCCCGGTTTTCTCGATGCGGATGTGTTCACTGTTCTCCTGCAGTCGGCGCTGAAGCAGCACCAGGCGTGCCTCCAGGTTGTCCGCCACCTCTGGCAAGCGCAGTGAGGGGTCCAGCCGCAACTCTCGGTTCGTGAAGTCGACCCGCCCGCTTTGGGAGTGGTCGCGCAGTAGCTTCC
>JBCNOJ010000151.1:0-10105 GCA_039593925.1 Acidovorax sp. | reverse complement strand
GGCGGTCCCAGATCTGGCGGCTGGTCACGAACTTGCCTTCGCGGCCCGCCAGCGGCGAGGTGTTCACGCAGAAGTTCATGGTCAGCGTGGGCTCATCCACCTTCAGCATGGGCAGCGGTGCGGGGTTGGCGGGGTCGGTCACGGTCACGCCGATACCGATGTCCTCAATACCGTTGATCAGCACGATGTCGCCGGGGCCGGCCACCGGGGTCTGCATGCGGTCCAGGCCCTGGAATGTCAGCACCTGGTTTACGCGGCCCTTGGTGGTCTTGCCGCCGGGGCCTTCCATGACGATCACGTCCTGCATGGGCTTCAAAGTGCCCTGGCTGATACGGCCCACGCCGATGCGGCCCACGAAGGTGGAGAAGTCCAGCGCAGAGATCTGCAGCTGCAGAGGAGCGCTGGCATCGCCCGTGTTGGGCGGAACGTGCGAGAGGATGGTGTCAAACAGGGCCGACATGTCAGGGCCCCACTGCTCGCCTGGGGCCCCTTCTTCCAGCGAAGACCAGCCGTTGATACCCGAGGCGTACACCACGGGGAAGTCGAGTTGCTCGTCGGTCGCGCCCAGCTTGTCGAACAGGTCGAACGCAGCGTTCACCACCTTGTCGGGGTTGGCACCGGGCTTGTCCACTTTGTTCACCACCAGGATGGGGCGCAGGCCCAGGGCCAGGGCCTTCTTGGTCACGAAACGCGTCTGGGGCATGGGGCCTTCTTGCGCGTCGATCAGCAGCACCACGCTGTCGACCATCGACAAAGCACGTTCCACTTCACCGCCGAAGTCCGCGTGACCGGGGGTGTCCACGATGTTGATGTGTGTGCCCTTCCAGCTCACGGCGCAGTTCTTGGCCAGGATGGTGATGCCACGCTCTTTTTCGATCGCGTTGTTGTCCATCACGGTGTCCACGACCTTTTCGTGGTCGGCGAAGGTGCCGGACTGGCGCAGCAGCTGGTCAACCATGGTGGTTTTGCCGTGGTCAACGTGGGCGATGATCGCGATGTTGCGGATTTGTTTCGTCGTCATAGTTTTTCCAATGTGCCGCTGGCTTGAGGGTGCGGCATGCCTTCCAAAATTTGTTGAATTTCCAGCGGACTCAGGAGCCTGTCCGGCACCAGCTCCCCGCCCACGATGTGGCCCACCCCCAGCAGTGCCGAGGGATGCTCGCCAAACACCGCCACGGCACCGGCATCGGGCCAGTTGCCTCGGCGACGCAGGCCCGACAGGAATCGGGCTGCATTCTCACTGTCCAACGTGACACGCACGTGTTGTGCCAACAGAGACTCGGGCGCCTCCAGGCTGGCCAGGCGCTCGGCCTCTGGCATGGCTTCCAGTTGGGCCAGCGTGACGCAGCGCTCCACCCCCAGCCCACCAGTGTCGATGCGGCGCAGGAACGAGAGGTGTGCCCCACAGCCCAGCGCCGTGCCAATGTCCTCACCCAGTGTTCGGATGTAGGTGCCTTTGCTACAGGTCACTACTATTTTTATAGCTGGTAGCGCTTTCTCTGTCTGCGTCAGCGTCAGTTTTAATGCATGAATCACCACATCGCGCGGCTCACGCTCTACGGTGATTCCGGCCCGTGCGTACTCATACAGCGCCTTGCCGTCCTTCTTGAGTGCGCTGTGCATTGGCGGCACCTGACGGATGGGCCCGGTGAACTGCGCTTGCACGGCAGCCAACCGCTCAGGCGTCAACTGGGCAGGGTCCACCTCGCTGCGCGCCACCACATCGCCTTCGGCATCTCCCGTGGTGGTGGTGGTGCCCAAGACGGCAATGGCCTCGTACGTCTTGGCAGCTTCCAGCTGTAGCTGGCTGAACTTGGTGGCTGCGCCAAAACACAAGGGCAGTACGCCCGTAGCAAGTGGATCCAGCGTGCCGGTATGGCCGGCTTTCTCGGCGCGCAGCAGCCATTTCGCCTTTTGCAAGGCGTCGTTGCTCGAAAGACCGAGCGGTTTGTCCAGCAGCAACACCCCGTGCACAGGGCGCCGCTGCACCCTGGTGCGAGGCGCGTGCATGGGTCAGTCCTCTTTCGCGCGCGACGAAACAGCCTTGGCGATCAAGGCGTTCATGTCGGCCGCACGTTCGGAGGTGCGGTCGAACACAAAGTGCAGTGTGGGCACGGTGTGGATGTGCAAACGCTTGAACAGGCCGTTGCGCAGGAACCCGGCAGCCTGGTTGAGGGCTGCCTGGGTTTCCACCGGGTCGCCCGTCAGCAGGCTGAAGAACACCTTGGCGTGGGCGTAGTCGGGGGTCACCTCCACACCCTGCAGCGTCACCATACCCACGCGCGGGTCTTTCAACTCGCGCGCGATCAGTTCCGTCAGATCGCGCTGGATCTGATCGGCCACCTTGAAGGCGCGGTTGGGGGTGGCGGATTTCTTTGCAGCCATGTCGTCGTCGTTTCCGCCGCTTACAGCGTCCGGGCGATTTCCTTGATTTCAAAGAACTCGAGTTGATCGCCTTCCTTGATGTCGTTGTAGTTGCGCAGCTTGATACCGCACTCGAAGCCTTCCTTGACTTCCTTGACATCGTCCTTGAGGCGGCGCACAGACTCGACTTCGCCGGTGTAGATGACCACGTTGTCGCGCAGCAGGCGGAACTTGCAGTTGCGCGTGACCTGGCCGGACGTGACGTAAGAGCCCGCCACCGTACCGATCTTGGAAGCCACGAACACGGTGCGGATTTCGGCCGTACCGATGGCTTCTTCGCGCTGCTCGGGCGCCAGCATGCCGGACATGGCCGCCTTCAACTCATCCACGGCGTCGTAGATGATGTTGTAGTAGTGCAGATCCACATCGCTCGACTCGGCCAGCTTGCGCGCACCAGCATCGGCACGCACGTTGAAGCCGATCACGATGGCCTTGGAGGCGATCGCCAGGTTCACGTCGGACTCGCTGATACCACCCACGCCGGCATAGACCAGCTGAACGCGGATTTCCTCGGTGGAGAGCTTGAGCAGCGAGGCTGCCAGCGCTTCCTGAGAGCCCTGCACGTCCGCCTTGATGATGATGGGCAGGGTTTGCACCTCGCCCGCAGTCATCTCGGAGAACACGTTCTCCAGCTTGGCGGCCTGCTGCTTGGCCAGCTTGGTGTTGCGGAACTTGCCAGCGCGGTAGGTTGCGATTTCGCGCGCACGGCGCTCGTCGGACAGCACCATGAACTCGTCGCCAGCCTGGGGCACGTCCGACAGACCCTGGATTTCCACCGGGATCGACGGGCCTGCCGTCTTGGCCGGCTTGCCGTTCTCGTCCAGCATGGCGCGCACGCGGCCGGAGGTCTGACCTGCCAGCACCACGTCGCCCACCTTGAGCGTGCCGGACTGCACCAGCACCGTGGCCACCGGGCCGCGACCCTTGTCCAGCTGGGCTTCGATCACCAGGCCCTTGGCGAGCGACTCGACAGGCGCCTTCAACTCCAGCACTTCGGCCTGCAGCAACACTTGCTCCAGCAGGTCGTCAATGCCCACGCCGGTCTTGGACGAAACGGCCACGAAAGGCGACTCACCGCCGTACTCTTCGGGCACCACCTCTTCCACCACCAGCTCTTGCTTGACGCGGTCGGGGTTGGCATCGGGCTTGTCGGCCTTGGTGATGGCCACCACGATCGGCACCTTGGCAGCTTTGGCGTGCTTGATGGCTTCCTTGGTCTGGGGCATGACGCCGTCGTCGGCTGCCACCACCAGAATCACGATGTCGGTCGCCTGGGCGCCACGGGCACGCATGGCCGTGAAGGCCTCGTGACCGGGGGTATCGAGGAAGGACACCATGCCGCGCGGGGTTTCCACGTGGTATGCACCGATGTGCTGCGTAATGCCGCCGGCTTCGCCTGCGGCCACCTTGGCGCGGCGGATGTAGTCCAGCAGCGAGGTCTTGCCGTGGTCCACGTGGCCCATGACGGTAACCACTGGAGCGCGTGGCAGCAGCTCGGCATCTTTTTGACCGGCATCGTCGTCGGTGAAGGCTTCTGGGTCGTCCAGCGCAGCCACCACGGCCTTGTGGCCCATTTCTTCCACCACGATCATGGCGGTGTCTTGGTCCAGCGGCTGGTTGATGGTGACCATCTGGCCCATCTTCATCAGCGACTTGATGACCTCGGATGCCTTGATGGACATCTTGTGCGCCAGCTCGGCCACCGTGATGGTCTCAGGCACGTGCACTTCAATGATGCGCGCTTCGACCGGCGCGGCCTGCTGGTGATCATCGCGGTGATCGCGACCGTCGCCACGGCGGCCACGCGGGCCACCACGCCAGTTGTTGCGGCCCACGCCACCACTGCTGTCGCCTCGGGTCTTGATTTCCTTCTTCTTGGCCGTATCGTTGGCCCAGCTGGAAGACAGCTTGGCCGACTTGACCTCTTTGCCAGCGCCCGGCGCACCGGCACCAGCGGTGGCTGAGGCGCCAGCACGAGCAACGCCCGTGCCCACTGCCGGCTTGTGCAATGTGCCCTTTTTGGCGTCACCCACGGCAGCGGGTTTGGCCGCTGGCTTGGGCTCCTCAGGCTTCTTGGCCACCATGACCGCCTTCTTGGGCGTGGCCATCATGGCGCGGATGGCTTCGGCTTCGGCCAGAGCCTTGCGGCGGCGCTCTTCCAGATCACGGGCGCGGGCAGACTCTTCGTCCGCGCGGGCCTTTGCTTCTGCCTGGGCCTTTTCGCGGGCTTCCGTCTGAGCGGCGGCGCGAGCGGCAGCTTCAGCCGCTTGCTCACGCGTGGCTTCCTGCTTCACGGCCGAGGCCTGGGCCTTCTTTTCGGCTTCCTGGGCTGCGTAGGCGGCAGCGCGCTCTTCGGCTTCGCGTTCGCGCTTCTCGCGGGCTTCGCGTTCTGCACGCTTCTCGGCGAGCTCTGCTTCCTGGCGGCGGATCAGCTCGGCCTGGCGGCGGGCTTCTTCCTCGCGGCGGGAGAGTTCGAGGTCTTCGCTCGACACGGCGGGTTCTTCGACCGCAGCCGCTGCTTGGGACTCGGCCGTGGCCTCCGCACCTTCGTCGCGCTGGATGAATGTGCGCTTCTTGCGCACTTCGACCTGGATCGTGCGGGCCTTGCCGGTGGCGTCAGCCTGCTTGATCTCGCTGGTGGACTTCTTGGTCAGCGTAATCTTCTTGCGGTCGGGCGATGCCGTGCCGTGGCTGGCCTGCAAATAGGCCAGCAGCTTTTGCTTATCGGACTCGGTCAGCGCATCCGTAGGGGCGGCCTTGCCCACGCCGGCAGCCTTGAGCTGGTCGAGCAGGGTTTCAGGCGATTTTTTGAGTTCGGTGGCGAACTCGGCGACAGTGTTACTGGACATATTTGGTTCGTGCCTCCCTGACCTTTACTCTTGCTGCCCTGCGAACCAATGTTCGCGCGCCTTCAAAATCAAGGCTTTGGCATCGTCTTCAGACTGTCCGGTCAGGTCGGTCAGTTCATCAATGGCCAGATCGGCCAGATCGTCACGCGTGTGCACACCACCGTCGGCCAGCTTGGCAATCAGCTCGGGGGTGAGGCCTTCGAGGTCGCGAAGATCTTGAGAGACCTCATCCACGCTTTCCTCGCGGGCGATTTCCATCGTGAGCAGCGCATCCTTGGCACGGGCGCGCAGTTCGTTGACGGTGTCTTCGTCGAAGCTTTCGATCTCCAGCATTTCCTGCAGCGGCACGTAGGCCACTTCTTCCAGGCTGTTGAAGCCCTCGGAGATCAGGATGTCGGCGATTTCCTCGTCCACATCCAGCTTTTCCATGAACAGCTTGCGGGCCGTATCGGTCTCGTTGGCCTGCTTCTGAGCGCTTTCGGCAGCGTCCATGATGTTGATCTTCCAACCTGTGAGGTCGGAAGCCAGGCGCACGTTCTGGCCGCCGCGGCCGATGGCGATGGCGAGGTTTTCCTCATCCACGACCACGTCCATGGCGTGTTTTTCCTCATCCACCACGATGGACGACACATTGGCCGGGGCCAGCGCGCCGATCACGAACTGGGCTGGGTCTTCAGACCACAGCACGATGTCCACGCGCTCGCCGGCCAGCTCATTGGTCACCGCGTTCACACGGGTGCCACGCACGCCAACACAGGTGCCAATGGGGTCCACACGCTTGTCGTGCGACAGCACGGCAATCTTGGCGCGCGAGCCAGGGTCGCGGGCACAGGACTTGATCTCCAGCAGGCCTTGCTCGATCTCGGGCACTTCGTTGCGGAAGAGCTCGATCATAAACTCGGGCGCCGAACGCGACAGGATGATGGGCGCGCCACGCAGCGTCAGGTCCACCTCCATGATCATGGCCCGCACGCGGTCGCCGCTGCGCAGGTTTTCCTTGGGGATCATTTCGCCGCGGCGCAGGCGGCCTTCCACACGGCCGGATTCGACAATGATGTCGCCCTTGTCCATGCGCTTGACGGTGCCCGTGAAGATCTTTTCGCCGCGCGACATGAAGTCGTTGAGCAGCATCTCGCGCTCGGCGTCGCGGATCTTCTGCAGGATGACCTGCTTGGCGGCCATGGCGCCAATGCGGCCGATCGGCACGGACTCCACACCCTCTTCGATGTATTCACCGACTTCGATATCAGCGATGCGGTCCTTCGCATCCATCAAAAGCTCTTCGGCGTCGGGGTTCTGCAGGCCCGCATCGTCGGGCACGACGAGCCAGCGACGGAAAGTCTCGTAGTTGCCACTGTCGCGGTCAACGGACACGCGAATGTCCACTTCGCCCTGGTAGAGCTTCTTGGTAGCCTGGGCCAGGGCCGATTCCACAGCGCCCAAGACCACATCACGCTCCACGTTCTTTTCGCGTGAAATGGCCTCAACCAACATCAACAGTTCGCGATTCATGCGACGACTCTCCTATTTCAATCACCCGAGGATGGAGGCGTTCAGCGGCCGCCCCACCCCACACATTCAGCAGCTCAGGCCGGTGCTGAGCCAGCCTTGCCCGCGCGCCCCTTGAAGTCCACGATGGGCGCCAGGCGCGCATCCCGCAGTTCATCCAGGGTGAAGCCCATCGCCTGCAGCGGGGCGGGTACGCGTTTTTTGCTCACTTTTTGACCTGGCTTGACCGGCGGCTCGTCGCTCCAGACGATCTGCCAGCCACCAGCCTCGGCGCGCTCCAGCGTGCCGCGAAATTTCTTGCGGGTGGCATTGACCTGCCCCGCAGCTGCGGCGCCGATGGGCGCCTTCAGGGTGATGTCGATGACCGAGCCCTCAAAGCGCACGAAGTCCTGCTCGTGGCGCAAGGGGCGGTCGATGCCGGGAGACGAGACTTCGAGGCGCTTGTATTCCACACCGTCCACTTCCAGCGCAAACTGCAGCTGGCGCGTGACCTTCTCGCAATCCTCGACCGTCACGAACTGCTCGATGAGGGGCTGGGGCGCATCAGCGGCGGGCTGCACCCAGGGCAAATCGATGGTGACGCGCAACAAACCACCGGCGGAGCGTTCGATCTCCACCAGGTCGTAGTCCAGACCCGTCACCACTTGTTCAACGACTTGCTGCAATGCCACGTGTTCAGTTCAATCCCGGAAAAACAAAAAACCCGATAACCCCCGGAGACTTCCCCGACAGCTTCGAGCTCGAAAAGCAAGCGACCAAAAAAAAAGGGCGGTTAGTACCCGCCCGCTTGGTCGTGAGGCTCTTATTGTAGCGTGTAACGCTTTGATTTGCAAAGGCGCCTCTTGTGCCGCCAGCTACAGACTGTTGTTAATGCGCAAGCACAGGTGCACACCGACATCACACGCGTCATCTCGGCCCAGGCCTTTCCCAGCCTGCGCCGACAGCTACAACGACGATAGCGGCTGCAGCAATTCAGCCAGATCGCTTTCGGTGAACAGCGGCTCCTTGCGCACGGCGGTCTCGCTGTAGAGGCTGCCCGCCAGTTGCGCCTTGCGCTCCTGCAGCGCCAGGATGCGCTCCTCGATCGTGCCCTGCGCCACCAGCTTGACCACCCACACGCTCTGCGTCTGCCCGATGCGGTGGGCGCGGTCGGAGGCCTGGTTTTCAACGGCCGGGTTCCACCACGGGTCGAAGTGGATCACGGTGTCGGCCTGCGGCAGGTTCAGCCCCACGCCGCCAGCCTTCAGGCTGATGAGGAACAGCGGTACCTGCCCGCTGGTGAACTGTTCGATGAGCGCGTCGCGCTTGACGCTCTGCCCCGTGAGCTTGACCCAGGGCAAGCCGCGTTTTTTCAGTTCCGCCTCGATCAGCGTGAGCATGCTGGTGAACTGCGAAAACAGCAGAATGCGCCGTCCCTCCGCCAGCATCTCGGGCAACAGCGCCATCAGTTGGTCCAGCTTGGCCGACGTGGTCACCTTTTTGGCCGCATCCAGCGGCACCAGCGCCGGGTGGCAGCACACCTGGCGCAGCTTGAGCAACGCATCCAGGATGGTGATCTGCGACTTGGCCAGGCCCTTGGTCTGCAGCGCCTCGCGCACGGTCTTTTCCATGCCCAGGCGGATGGTTTCGTACAGGTCGGCCTGGGGGCCGGTCAGCTCCACCGGCATCACCGACTCCACCTTGGGTGGCAGTTCCGCCGCCACCAGCGCCTTGGTCCGCCGCAGCATGAAGGGCGTGACGCGAGCGCGCAGTGGCGCCAGGCGGGTCGTGTCGCCCTGCTTTTCGATGGGGTTGCGGAACAGCTCCTTGAAGCGTTGCTGACTGCCCAGAAAGCCGGGCATCAAAAAGTGGAACAGGCTCCAGATTTCGCCCAGGTGGTTCTCCATGGGTGTGCCTGACAGGCACAGGCGGTGGCGCGTTTTCAGCTCGCCCACCACCTGCGCGGCGTGGGTGCTGGCGTTCTTGATGTTCTGGGCTTCGTCCAACACCACCAAGTGCCAGGGCTGCGCCAACCAGCGTTCGCGGTCGCGCTGCAGCAGCGAATAGGGGGCGATGACCAGGTCATGCTCGGCCACCGCTTCCGCCACGGCGTGGCGGCCCGCACCGTGCAGCACCAAACAGCGCAGGCCTGGGCAAAAGCGCGCGGCCTCGCGCTGCCAATTGCCCATGAGGCTCACGGGCGCAATGATGAGGGCGGGCTCACTCAGGCGACCCGCGTCTTTTTCAACCTGGATATGGGCGAGCGTCTGTAGCGTTTTGCCCAGACCCATGTCGTCGGCCAGCACGCCAGCCAGGCCGTGCGCACGCAAGAACTGCAACCAATTCAGCCCCTGCTGCTGATAAGGACGCAACGTGGCTTTCACCCCCGCAGGAACGGGCACCGCGGGCAATGCGCTGGCCCCGTGCAGCTGCTCCACCATGCTGCGCAGCGTGTCCGCGCCCTGCCACACCGCGCCATCGCCCAAGGCGGCGCTGGTACGCAGTGCGTCCAGGCGCGAGAGTTTCAGGCTCTCGCCGCTGAAGTCGTGCGCGCGGTCACTCACCAGCTCCAGCAACGCAGCCATCCAGGGGCGCAGGGTGGCGGTGGGCAGGCGCACAAAACCTGTACCGGTTTGCGAGGGCAAATAGACGTGCGAAGGCAGCCGGGGCAAGCCGGTGTCCGGGTCCACCGGTTGGGCTGCGGCAGCGGCGATCAGCTCAGGCAGCCAGGGCAGGATGTTGTGGCGCACGCCTTCTATCTCCATGCCCAGCGAGAGCGTAAACCAGGGCGATGTCGCTTCGTCCACACCTTCGTCGCTTGGCTGGAGTGCCACGTCCAGCGTGTCGGCATGGCTGATCCAGCCGTCCAGGGACGCATCCACAGTCACCACAAAACCCGCATCACGCAGCACCGCAAAGCCGTTGTCAGCCCAATGCATCCAATCGTTCTGCGATTGCTCGCCGGGGATGCCGAACAAGCCATCGTCAGTGGCCAGCAGGCCCAGGCCCATCAGGCGCTTGATGGCGTTCAACTCGGCCGCTGCATCGCGCTGCAACAGCACCTGGCCGCCGTCGGTACCCGGCACCAGCACACCCAGGTCTTGCCCCGTCCACCAGCCCACATGGCCCTGGTAGTCAAACCGCAGTTGGGCGGTGATGAGGCCCAGGTCCGGCACATCGGCTTCGGGCACGGGCGCCAGATGCAGGCGCGCCAAAGGCTTTACGTCCTGCACTCGCGTGAGGGGCCTGAGCACCGGCGGCAGCGGCAGCAGCCCGCCCAGGCGGCTGGCCACATCGGCCTGGTGCTTTTGCAGCGCGGCGGCGGCCATTGGCGGGGCCTGAAG
>JBCNOJ010000150.1:0-10109 GCA_039593925.1 Acidovorax sp. | reverse complement strand
GCCACACCACATCGCCATCGTCATGGATGGCAACGGCCGCTGGGCCACGCGCCGCTTTTTGCCGCGCTTGGCAGGCCACAAGCAAGGGGTCGATTCGCTGCGCCGCTGCGCACGCGCCTGCGTGCAACGGGGTGTGCAGGTGCTGACCGTTTTTGCGTTCTCCTCCGAAAACTGGAACCGACCGGCGGACGAAGTCTCTGGCCTCATGGAGCTTCTGGCGATGGCGCTGGCTCGTGAAGTGCCGCAGCTCAAGAAGGATGGCGTGCGCCTGTACTTCGTGGGCGAGAGGGCCAGCCTGTCGCCCAAGGTGCGCGATGGCCTGGTGCAGGCCGAGGCCGCCACGGCTGACAACACCCGGCTGGTGCTCAACGTGTGCTTCAACTACGGCGGCCGGTGGGATATCGCCCAGGCGGCCGCTGCACTCGCGGCGCGCGGCGAGCCCATCACGGAGACCAGCCTGCAGGGAGCGATGGCACTGTCGCATGTGCCGGATCCCGATCTGGTGATCCGCACCGGCGGCGAAATGCGCATCAGCAACTTTCTGCTGTGGCAGGCCGCATACTCCGAATTCGTCTTCAGTGACCGGCTGTGGCCGGATTTCGACGAATCGGCGCTGGATGAGGCGATTGCTGTCTTCGGTAGCCGGGAGCGCCGCTTCGGCAAAACCTCTGAACAGATACTGTCCGCACATCCCGATCCGATGCCGGGCTGAGAACCTTTTCAAGCTCTGAAAGGCCCCATGCTCAAACAGCGTGTCATCACCGCCCTTGTTCTGCTGGCCATCTTGTTGCCTGCATTGTTTTATGCGTCCACCGTGCCATTCACCGTGGTCGTTCTGGTGTTGATGGCTGCAGGTGCGTGGGAGTGGGGCCGGCTGAGCGGCTTCGGCCAGGCGGGCTCTGTTGCGGTGGGCGCTGCCTGTGTGGCGTTGTGCCTGGGCTCGTGGGCTTTGGGGTGGCTGGATCGGCCGCTGACCGGTCTCTGGGTTGTGGGTGGCGGGCTTTGGGTGCTGTGCACGGCATGGCTGCTCAAGGCGGGTGTACCCGGTTGGGCGCGCATCCCGGCCACTTTGCGCTTGGTGGCTGGCGTGCTAGCACTTTGGCTGGCGTGGCTGGCGGTGGTGCAGGCGCGCAAGGTGGGCATTAACTTCCTCCTTTCGGTGCTGCTGTTGGTGTGGGTGGCAGACATCTTTGCCTACTTTGCAGGCCGCGCTTTTGGTCTGCGTTTCACCAAAGGCAAACTCGCTCCTTCCATCAGCCCAGGCAAAAGCTGGGAAGGGGTGTGGGGGGGGCTGACTGGCGTGGTGGTTATGGCGTTGGTATGGGTGGCCGCCGACGCCCACTGGGGCGCCGCAGTCCCCAGCTTCTACAGCCGCTTGGCGCAGCAGGGCTGGTGGCTGCTGGTGATTGGCGCCTTGTTCATGGTTGCCATGAGCGTCTCGGGGGACCTTGTGGAATCGCTCATCAAGCGCAGCGCTGGGGTCAAGGACAGCAGTGGACTGTTGCCCGGGCACGGCGGCGTGCTGGACCGGGTGGATGCCCTCCTGCCCACTTTGCCGCTGGCCATGATGCTCACGAGCCTGACAACCGCATGAAGAAAATGCAAAAAATCACCGTCCTGGGTTCCACTGGGTCGATAGGTACCAGCACGCTGCACGTGCTGGCCCGCCACCCGGACCGTTTTGAGGTATTTGCGCTGAGTGCGGCCACGCAGGTAGAGACCATGCTGGCGCAATGCGCGCAGTTTCGCCCGCGTTTCGCGGTGATGGCCAGTGCATCCCACGCGGTGCAACTGGCTGAAAAATTGAAGCAAAATGGCCTTCCAACGCAGGTCCTTCAAGCGCAGGATGCTCTTGAAATGATAGCGTCACACCCCGATGTGGATGCCGTGATGGCAGCCATTGTTGGTGCGGCCGGCTTGGCTCCTTGCTTGGCTGCGGCGCGCTCTGGCAAGCGGCTTCTGCTGGCGAACAAGGAGGCGTTGGTGGTTGGCGGCGCGTTGTTCATGCAGACGGTGCGCGAGGGCGGTGCCACGCTCTTGCCCATAGACAGCGAGCATTCCGCCATCTTTCAATGCTTGCCCGAGGACCCTGCCACGTGGGCAGACCGACTGGATTGCATTCTTCTGACGGCCTCGGGCGGTCCGTTTCGGCAGCGGGATCCTGCCACGCTGTCGCAGATCACGCCAGCGCAGGCTTGTGCACACCCCAATTTTTCGATGGGGCGCAAGATCTCGGTCGATTCCGCCACCATGATGAACAAGGCGCTCGAAGTGATCGAAGCGCGCTGGCTGTTTGACTTGCCGCCGGACCAGATCAAGGTGGTGATCCATCCGCAGCAGATCATCCATTCCATGGTGCAGTTCAAGGATGCCTCCATCCTGGCGCAATTGGGCACACCAGACATGCGTGTGCCCATCGCGTGTGGTTTGGCCTGGCCGGACCGCATTGCCAGCGGTGCCAGCAAGCTCGATTTTTCTGCGCTGTCTGCGCTGGCGTTCGAAGAGGCAGACGCCGTCCGCTTTCCTGGGTTGCATCTGTCTTGGCAGGCTTTGAAGGCGGTCGAAGGCACCACGGCCGTGTTGAATGCGGCCAATGAGGTGGCTGTGGGGGCTTTTTTGTCGGGTCGGCTGCGGTTTGACCATATTCATGCCGTCAACCTTGCAACTTTGGATGCGGTAGCACCCTCCAAGCCCGATTCGCTGGAAGCGCTGCTGGATCTCGACGCCCAAGCGCGTCATGCAGCTGAGCACGCCGCAGGGCGGCTGGCTGCCTGAATCCGGTAAACCGTAGGAACTGGACACTTTCTCATGCTCTTGACCGTCGTTGCCTTCATCGTCGCCCTGGGCCTGCTGATTGCTGTGCACGAGTATGGGCATTACCGCGTGGCGGTGGCCTGTGGCGTGAAGGTGCTGAAGTTCTCCGTTGGATTCGGCAAGCCTCTGCTTCGCTGGCAACCCAAAGGGTCGCCGACCGAATTTGTGGTGGGTGCCTTTCCGCTCGGTGGCTACGTGCGCATGTTGGACGAACGCGAGGCACCTGTGGCCCCGGAAGAGCGTCACTTGGCTTTCAATACGCAGCCGCTGCGTTCCCGCGCTGCGATCGTGGCGGCGGGCCCGGCGGCCAACCTGCTGTTGGCGGTGCTGCTCTACTCGCTGGTCAACTGGAATGGCGTGGAAGAGCCGCGCGCGGTGCTGGCCAGTCCCGTCGCTGGCTCTGTGGCGCAAAGCGCCGGATTGCGCGGTGGTGAATTGGTGGAGCGTGCGGCGCTGGGCTCCGACGACATGGAGCCTGTGCGCTCGTTTGAAGACCTGCGTTGGCTTTTGACGCGCGGTGCGTTGGAAGGCGTAACGGTGCGCTTGGATGTGCTCCCGCAGACTGGTGCGTCGCACCGCGAGGTCCTGCTCGACATGTCCCGCATTGACACCCGGGAAGCCGACGCCCAACTGTTCCGAAAGATCGGGATTCTGGGGCCATGGACACGGCCCGCACTGGGCGAGGTGATGGCCGGAGGGGCGGCCGAGCGTGCGGGCTTGCGGCAGGGCGATCTGGTGCTGAAGGTCGGAGCCACCGATGTGGTGGACGGGCAGCAGTTGCGCGAATTGATTCGCCAGTCGGTGCGTGGCAGCGAACCGCTGGCTCAGTCCTGGCGTGTGCAGCGTGGCGGTCAGGTGGTGGCGCTTGATGTGTTGCCCGACGCCAATGAAGAGCCCAGTGGCACAGTGGGGCGCATCAGTGCCTACGTGGGCGCAGCCCCGGAATTTGTGACGGTGGAGTACGGCCTGCTGGAGGGCGCCTGGGCTGGCGTGGTCAAGACCTGGGACGTTTCGATACTCACCCTGCGCATGATGGGCCGCATGGTCATTGGCGATGCTTCGCTCAAGAATCTGAGCGGCCCCCTGACCATTGCCGACTATGCGGGCCGCTCGGCGAGCCTTGGATTGACGCAGTACCTGGTATTTCTGGCGCTCATCAGCGTCAGCCTGGGGGTGTTGAACCTGCTCCCCTTGCCCGTCCTCGATGGGGGGCACCTGATGTATTATCTTTGGGAGGGGGTGACCGGCAGGGGGGTGTCGGACGCATGGATGGAGCGGCTGCAACGCGCTGGTGTTGCCGTGCTGCTTCTCATGATGTCCATAGCCCTGTTCAACGACGTCACCCGGCTCTTTGGCTAACACTTTTGCCGCGCTTGCCAACCAACTGCGGCGCCAGCTTCACTCATGAAAAAACACATCAATCGCCTGGGCGTGCGCACTGCATCGGCCATTGCCGCCATGATTTTTGTCGCCAACGCGGCATGGGCGCTGGAGCCTTTCAAGGTGCAGGACATCCGGGTCGAAGGGCTGCAGCGCGTCGAGCCTGGGACCGTGTTTGCGTCCATGCCCCTGCGTGTGGGCGACGACTACAACGACGAAAAAGGCGCTGCGGCGATCCGGGCGCTGTTTGGTCTGGGGCTGTTCAAGGACGTGCGCCTGGAAGCGAGCGGCAACGTGCTGGTGGTGGTGGTGGAAGAGCGCCCCACCATTGCAGACGTGGACTTTGCCGGTACGCGCGAGTTCGACAAGGACGCCCTCAAGAAGGCCATGCGCGATGTGGGTCTCACCGAAGGCCGTCCTTATGACAAGGCATTGGCAGACCGTGCGGAGCAGGAACTCAAGCGCCAGTACATCAACAAGAGCCTTTATGGCGCCGAGGTGGTGACCACCGTAACGCCCATCGAGCGCAACCGGGTGAACCTCACATTTACCGTGGTGGAGGGCGACCCTGCCCGCATCAAGGAAGTGCGCATTGTGGGCAACAAAGCCTTCAGCGAGTCGACGCTGAAGGGGCTGTTCGACCAGGACACCGGTGGCTGGCTCAGCTGGTACACCAAGTCAGACCGTTACTCGCGTGCCAAGCTCAACGCCGACCTGGAAACCCTGCGCTCGTACTACCTGCAGCGCGGGTATCTGGAGTTCCGGGTTGACTCCACGCAGGTCGCTATTTCGCCCGACAAGCAGGACATTTCCATCACCGTCAATGTGACCGAAGGCGAGCGTTTTGTGGTGTCCGGTGTGAAGCTGGAGGGCAACTACCTTGACCGTGAAGACGAGTTCAAGTCGTTGGTCACGATACGCGCGGGCGAACCCTACAACGCCGATCAGGTGACGGAAACCACCAAGGCGTTTTCTGAGTATTTCGCCCGCTTTGGTTTTGCGTTCGCACGCATCGAGGCCGTGCCGGAAATCGACCGCGAGAACAACCGCGTGACCTTCGCGCTGCAGGCCGAGCCTGCACGGCGCGCTTACGTGCGGCGCATCAATGTGAGCGGCAACAACCGCACCCGTGACGAAGTCATCCGGCGCGAATTCCGGCAGTACGAAGCATCGTGGTACGACGGCGAAAAAATCCGCCTCTCGCGCGACCGTGTGGACCGCCTCGGTTTCTTCACGGAGGTCAACGTCGAAACACAAGAAGTGCCGGGATCGCCCGATCAGGTGGACTTGGTCATCAACGTTGCCGAAAAGCCGACCGGCTCTCTGCAGATGGGGGTGGGTTTCTCCAGCGCAGAAAAGGTGGCTCTGTCGTTTGGTATCAAGCAGGAAAACATCTTTGGCTCGGGCAATTACCTGGGCATCGACGTGAATACCAGCAAATACCGCCGCACGCTGGTGTTCAGCACCACCAACCCTTATTTCACGCCCGAGGGCATTTCGCGCACTCTGGACGTTTACTACCGTACTGACAAACCGTATGAGGATCAGGGCGGTAACTACGAACTGATTACCACCGGTACATCGGTGCGTTTTGGCATTCCCTTCAGCGAGACCGATACCGTGTTCTTCGGTGGCGGTTTGGAGCAGACGAAAATCAAGCCAGGCACGAACATCCCGGCCACTTACCTCGCCTATGCCGACAAGTTCGGCTACAGCAGCACCTCAATCCCTCTGACCGTCGGCTGGTCTCGCGATGACCGCGACAGCGCCCTGGCGCCCAACTCGGGGCGTTATCAGCGCCTGAATTCCGAGTGGTCGGTGGCGGGCGATGCTCGTTACGTGCGGGCCAACTACCAGTACCAGCAGTATGTGCCGCTCAACAAGCGCTTCACGGTGGCCTTCAACGGCGAGGTCGGCATTGGCAAGGGCATGAACGGTCGCCCCTTCCCGGTGTTCAAGAACTTCTACTCGGGTGGCCTGGGCTCGGTGCGTGGTTTTGACCAAGGCACGCTGGGCCCGCGCGATGTCACAGGTGCGTCTTTGGGTGGTCCGAAAAAGGTCACGCTGAATGCGGAGCTGATTGCTCCGTTTCCTGGCGCAGGGAACGACCGGACCCTGCGTGTCTTTACCTTCGTGGACGTGGGTAATGTGTACGGAGAGAACGACAAAGTTACCTTCAGTGACATGCGTTCCTCCGTGGGCCTGGGCCTGAGCTGGATTTCTCCGCTGGGCCCCTTGCGTTTGGCGTTTGCGCAGCCGGTGCGCAAGTTCGCTGGCGATAGAATCCAGAAACTGCAATTCCAGATCGGAACGTCTTTCTAATGAAATCCTTTTCCCGCCATATTTCCTTGGCCTTGCTGCTGGGCACCATTGCCGTTGCAGCTCCCGTGCAAGCACAAGAGTCCTTCCGCGCCGGTTTCGTCAATACCGACCGCATCTTCCGCGAAGCCAACACTGCCAAGGCCGCGCAGGCCAAGCTGGAGCAGGAATTTGCCCGCCGGGAAAAAGAACTGGTGGATCTGGGCAATACCCTGAAGACCGCCAGTGAAAAGTTTGAGCGCGAGGCACCTACGATGGCGGAAAGCCAGCGCACCACGCGCCAGCGCCAGTTGGTGGACCAGGACCGTGACTTCCAGCGCAAGCGCCGTGAATTCCAGGAAGACCTGAGTGCCCGCAAGAACGAAGAGCTTTCGCAGGTGCTGGAGCGTGCGAACCGCGTGGTCAAGCAAGTCGCCGAGGCTGAGAAGTACGACGTCATCCTGCAAGAGGCTGTCTACATCAATCCCAAGCACGACATCACCGACAAGGTGATCAAGGCGCTGAATGCAGCTCCTGCAGCAGCTGCCAAGTAAGCCGCAGCGCAGGACGGGTGGCGCGTGAGCGGTTTGCTTCTCGGGCACATTGTTGATGCGCTCGGTGGTTCTCTGGAGGGTGGGGTGCGTGATACCGCCATCGCCCGCATCGCGCCACTGGAGGTTGCAGGCCCGGGAGACCTCAGTTTCCTGAGCAACCCTCGCTACCAACAGCAACTGGCCGCCTCCCGGGCGGCTTGTGTCATTGTGGCGCCAGCGCTGCGTGAAGCAGCGCTGGCCCGGGGTGCCTGCATCGTGGCGGAGAACCCATATGTGTACTTTGCGCGGGCTACCCAACTGTGGCGGCAGCGCAATGCCCCTGCAAACCCAGGCGGCGTGCACCCCAGCGCGGTAGTCGACCCTTCGGCGCAGGTGCACCCCAGTGCGTCCATTGGCCCATTGTGCGTGGTGGAGCGCGGAGCCCATGTGGGCGCAGGCACGGTGCTCAAGTCGCGCGTTACTGTGGGAGAGGACTGCCACATCGGCGCGCGCTGTATCGTGCATTCCGGCGTTGTGATCGGGGCCGATGGTTTTGGTTTTGCCCCAGAGAAGGGGCAGTGGATCAAGATCGAGCAACTGGGCGCCGTGCGCATCGGTGACGATGTCGAGATCGGTGCCAACACCTGTATCGACCGCGGCGCGCTTCAGGACACTGTGATTGAAGACGGCGTGAAGCTCGACAACCTGATCCAGGTCGGCCACAACGTGCGTATCGGCAAGCACTCGGCCATGGCCGGCTGTGTGGGCATTGCAGGCAGTGCCACCATTGGCGCGCACTGCACCGTCGGCGGTGGCGCGATCGTGCTGGGCCATCTGACGCTGGCCGACAACGTGCACATATCGGCTGCCACGGTGGTCACGCGTTCGCTGACCCAGCCAGGGCAGTACACCGGCATGTTCCCCATCGACGACAATGCGCGCTGGGAAAAAAACGCTGCAACACTCAAACAACTGCACAGCCTGCGCGAGCGCATCAAGGCGCTGGAGCAGGCTCTCAAGGCAGCCTGAACGGAAAAACAACTCGATGATGGATATTCACGCAATTCTCAAGCAACTGCCCCACCGCTACCCCTTTCTGCTGGTGGACAAGGTGATCGAGTTGGAGAGCAACACCCGCATCAAGGCCATCAAGAACGTGACGTTCAACGAGCCTTATTTTGGTGGGCATTTTCCGGGCCGCCCCGTGATGCCTGGGGTGCTGATTCTCGAAGCGCTGGCGCAGGCTGCGGGGTTGCTGGCATTTGATGCCATGGGCAAGGTGCCCGATGAAAACAACATTTACTACTTCGTGGGCATCGATGGTGCGCGCTTCAAGCGCCCTGTGGAGCCGGGCGATCAGCTGATTCTCACCATCACCATCGACCGCGTGCGCGGCGGCATCTGGAAGTTCAAGGGCGTGGCCAGCGTGGGCGACGAAGTGGCCTGCGAAGCCGAACTCATGTGCACCATGCGCAGTGTGGGCTGATCGGCTGTTGGATCGCCTTACTAATTGATTGACTGACCCAGACGTTGGAACGTGAACAACATCCATCCCACTGCCATCATTGAGAAGGGTGCGCGCATAGACCCTTCGGTCACGGTGGGGCCGTATGCAGTGATTGGCCCCCAGGTTGTGATCGGCCCGGGCAGCTCCGTAGGTCCGCATTGCGTGATCCAGGGCCGTACCACCATTGGCGAGGACAACCGCATTTTCCAGTTTGCGTCGCTGGGTGCGGACCCGCAGGACAAGAAATACAAGGGTGAAGACACCGAGCTTGTCATTGGCGACCGCAACACGGTCCGCGAATTCTGTACGTTCAACCGCGGCGTTCCTGGCGCTGGCGGCAAGACCAGCGTCGGCAACGACAACTGGATCATGGCGTACACCCACATTGCACACGACTGCCATGTGGGCAACCACACCACCATGGCCAACAACACCACGTTGGCTGGCCATGTGCTGATTGGCGACTGGGTCACCGTGGGTGGCCTCACCGGCATTCACCAGTTCGTGAAGGTCGGTGCGCACGCGATGATTGGGTTCTCCAGCGCGGTGTCTCAGGACGTTCCGCCGTTCATGATGGTGGATGGCAACCCGCTGTCCGTGCGGGGGTTGAACCTGGAAGGCCTGCGTCGGCGGGGTTTTTCGGCGGAGCGCGTGGCGGGCATCAAGCAAGTGCATCGAGCGCTTTACCGCCAGGGGCTGACTTTGGAAGCCGCCCGGGCCGCCATCACCGACTTGCAGGTATCCCATCCAGAGGCCGCTGCCGACGTCGCGCTGGTGTTGGCCTTCCTGGATGCATCGACGCGCGGCATTGCGCGCTGAGGGGCGGTGATGAACGCTACCCCCCGCGTCGCCATGGTGGCGGGCGAGACCTCGGGTGACTTGCTTGCCGGTCTTCTGATAGATGGCATGCAGGCCCACTGGCCGGGTCTGCAATCTTGCGGAATCGGTGGCCCACAGATGGAGCGGCGTGGCTTTGCAGCCTGGTGGCCCAGTGAAAAGCTGGCCGTGCATGGCTACAGCATGGAGGTGCTCCGGCGCTTGCGGGAGTTGTTGGCCATTCGCAAGCAGTTGCGCGCGCGCCTGCTCAAAGACCGGCCTGATGTGTTCATTGGCGTGGACGCACCGGATTTCAACCTCGGGCTGGAGGCGGACCTTCGGGCTGCTGGTATCAAGACCGTCCACTTCGTGTGTCCGTCCATCTGGGCTTGGCGCGCGGAACGTGTGGAGAAAATCCGTCGCAGCGCGGACCATGTGCTGTGCATCTTTCCCTTCGAGCCGCAGCTTCTCGCGCAGCACGGAATCGCGGCCACGTATGTGGGGCATCCGCTGGCAGGCATCATTCCCATGGTGCCCAACCGCTCAGCGGCCCGCGCGCAGCTGGGTTTGGAGGATGACGACGAGGTGCTAGCCATATTGCCTGGCAGCCGCTCGTCCGAGATTCAGTACATTGCAAAGCCCTTTTTTGAGGCTGCAGCGCTTATCCAGAAAGCGCGTCCAGCTATCAAATTGATAGTTCCCGCGGTGCCAGCGCTGCAAAGCCGCATCGAGCAGCTGGCCAGGGCCAGTGGCCTCGGCCC